>NZ_JAMYRN010000016.1:0-131804 GCF_040321435.1 Mesorhizobium sp. M0410 | reverse complement strand
ACCGCCACCCCGCCTTGGCGGGTGCTGTGGTCATGTCGTCCTGATCTAAATGCTACTGGGCCGGCTTGTAGATCTGGTCGAATATACCACCATCGCCGAAATGATAAGGCTGTGCCTTCTTCCAGCCGCCAAAAAGCGGGTCGTCGATGGTGATCAGCTTGATCTCAGGCAGCTTGGCAAGGTCCTCCGCCGGCACCAGGTCGGGTTTCGAAGGGCGATAATGGTTCTTGGCGATGATCGTCTGGCCCTCCTTGGAATAGAGATAGCTCAGATAGGCTTCGGCAACTTTGCGTGTACCTTTGGCGTCGACATTGGCGTCGACCACGGCGACAGGCGGCTCGGCCAGGATCGAGGTCGGCGGGTAGACGATATCGAAATTGTCGGCGCCGAACTCATCGAGCGCCAGATAAGCCTCGTTTTCCCAGGCGAGCAGCACGTCGCCCAGCCCTTTTTGCGCGAAGGTCACGGTGGCGCCGCGCGCACCGGTGTCGAGAACCGGGACATGCGCATAGAGATTGCCGACGAATTCCTTGGTCTTGGCCTCGTCGCCGCCATCCTTGGAGCTGGCATAGGCCCAGGCGGCGAGATAGTTCCAGCGCGCGCCACCGGAGGTCTTGGGATTCGGCGTGATCACCTGGACGTCCTCCTTGACCAGATCGCCCCAGTCATGGATGCCCTTGGGGTTTCCCTTGCGGACGAGAAAGATGATGGTCGAGGTGTAGGGCGCCGAATTGTTTTCGAATTTCGTCCGCCAGTCTGGATTGATCTTCTTCGCTTTCGAAACGATGGCGTTGATATCGCCTTCGAGCGCCAGCGTCACCACGTCGGCGTCGAGGCCGTCGATCACGGCGCGAGCCTGCGCGCCGGATCCGCCATGTGACTGCTGGACGGTGACCGTCTCGCCTGTCTCTGCCTTCCAGTGGGCAATGAAGGCCTCATCGAATTGCTTATAGAGCTCACGCGTCGGATCATAGGACACGTTGAGAATGGTGGTGTCGGCAAACGCGAAACCGAGCGTGCCGAACTGGACGGATGTGGCGACCAGTGCGCCGAGCAGTTTCCTGAAATGAGGTTTGGTCATTTCCGCCTCCGTTGAACTCGCGCCAAATCTACCGAATTGATAGAATTTAGATGCAATCAATGTTGCCTTTTTTGGCTCATTGAAGCAATTTTTCGCCTGGTTTGGGCGATGCGAGGAACTATTTTCCCGCATGGACCATGATCGCGCTCCCGACGCGATTAACTAGAGACGGCCAGCTCTTCGGCAATGGCTGCGTGTCGTCTGAACGAGGTTTCGGCAGCTTATTCGCCGGTAACGGGAAAGTTGAAGCGCTCTCTTGGAAACGGCTCGTTTTCCAGCGTGAAGTGCCACCATTCGCGTGGGTAATTCTTGAAGCCGCCGGCGCGCATCGCCTCGACAAGTCTTTTGCGGTTAGCCGCGGCTTCATCGTCTATCGCTCGGTGAGCCGTTTCGCTCGCCGGATCGAAACAGTCGAAACCGGTGCCGAAATCGAGCGTGTCGGCATCGGTCGCGCCGCAGGCCGGTTTCGGAGCGCTCGTGCGGCCGGCCTGTTTTTTATGGTTGACCCCGGCGATCGCGACATCGACCGTCGATCCGCGCGAATGGGTGGACAGTTCGCCGATATAACCCTTGGCGATGAGATCCTTGCGCTTGACCTTTGGATACCATTGCGGGTCCGGTGGCCCGCCCGTTTTTGTCCATTCACTCATGTCGGAGACAGCCCGCGCAGGGCGGTAGCAGTCGAACACGACCAGCGTCAGCCCTTCGGCAGCAATCGCTTTCTGCACTGCCGAAAGCGCTTGCGCCGCTTGCCTGGTGAGGACGCATACCGGCGCATCGTAGCCGCTTACCTTGCGATGCAGGAAATTTTCGAGGCCGGCATAGCGGATATCCTGCCGGATACTGGGATCGATGTCGGCCAGCCGAACAAAGCCGGCGGGGAGGGTGTCAGCAAAGGCCGAGGAAATACCGGCGGCCGAAAGCAAGGCGTAAAACCCAATCTCCTGAATCACCTGCCGAAATCTATTCAAGGGAAATTTTCACTCGACAAAAACCTTTACGCTAGCCGCGCGTCCCGCCGCGTCGATCACGGTCAGGGTCGAATAGCCGGCGCCGTCCGGCTGCCAGGTTGCGGTGCGCCGCCGGTCGATGCCGACCAGCGGCTTGCCGTTGGCCAGCCAGCGGAATGGTGCGCGGCCGCCCTGCAGCTTGAGGACCAGCGGCGAGGCGTCGGCCGAGGAAGTGCCGAGATCGACGCGGGCGCCGTCGGGCGGAAAGATGATGGTTGGCGCAGGTTCGGTCGGCGTCGCCTGCACCAGCCCATCGGTGCCGGCGCCGAAGCGCGTCAGCGTCACCGGCAGCTCCTCGCGTTTGGGACGCCGGACGCCGGACGGCTGGCTTGGCAGTGGTACGGCGGCCAGGCCGGAACGGACAAAGCCTTCGAACAAGATGGGCGCCGCCGAGATGTAGCCGGACAGGCCGGGCACCGCGCCGGCGTCGGGGCGGCCGACCCATACGCCGAGCACATAGCGGCCGTCAAAGCCGACCGACCAGGCGTCGCGATAGCCGTAGGAGGTGCCGGTCTTGTAAGCGATGCCGCGTTGGGCGGCACCCGGAGGCGGCTTGACGCCTGACAGGATGTCGGTGATCTGCCAGGTCGCCTGTCCGTCGAGGATGGTGGTGGTCGAGCGTTCGGCATTCTCCGGCTCGGTGCCGTCACGCAGCGTGTGTGCCTTGCCGCCATTGGCAAGGCCTGCATAGAGCTGAACCAGGTCGCGCAGTGTCATCCCGACGCCACCGAGGCCGATTGCCAGGCCAGGCGCCTCGTTGACGGGCAGTACAGGGGTCACATCGGCCTGGCGAAAGCGCGCCATCAGCCGGGCCGGGCCGACCGCGTCGAGCACGCGGATCGCCGGAACGTTGAGCGACAATTGCAGCGCCTGCCTGATGCTGACATCGCCCTGATAGCCCATGTCGAAGTTCTTCGGCCGGTAGCCGGAGAAATCGGCTGGGCTGTCCTCGATCAGCATCTCCTGCGCCACCAGGCCTTGTTCGAAGGCGAGACCATAGATGAACGGCTTCAGCGTCGAGCCAGGCGAGCGAACGACTTTGGTCATGTCGATCCAGCCCGAACGAGTGGCATCGAAGAAATCGGCAGAGCCGACCTCGCCAAGGATATCGCCGGTGCGGGCATCGGCCAGCACCATGGCCACCGAGAGGCGAGGGCCGAGCCTGGCGGCTGCATCTTTCGCCACCTCCTCCAGCCCTTCCTGGACACTCTTGCGGATCGTCAGTTGCAGCTTCTGGCCGGGGATGGCCTTGGGCAGCATTGCATAGGCCGCATGGGCAGCGAGCGCCGGCAAAGTGCGCCGCAGCCCCGACACATCGTCGAGCGCGGCACGCGCGGCCTCACGTTCGCCGAGCAGGCCTGCCGAGACCATGCGGGTCAGCACCCTGTCGCGGGCAGCGTGGGCAATCTCGAGATTGCGATCAGGGCGTCGCTTTTCCGGCAATTGCGGCAAGGCGACGAGCAGGGCGGCCTCCGAGACCGTCAGCCGTTTCGGCTCCTTGCCGAAATAGGCGAGCGAAGCGGCGCGCACACTTTCGAGATTGCCGCCATAGGGCGCCAGCGTCAGATAGCGTTCGAGGATCTCGCGCTTGGAAAGCCGCCGTTCGATTTGCAGGGCGCGCAGCATCTGCTTGATCTTCGAGCCGAGGCTGCGGCTGTCGCGTGGCTCGATCAGGCGGGCGAGCTGCATCGAGAGCGTCGAACCGCCGGAGACGATATGGCCGCTGGTCGCGAACTGGCCGGCGGCACGCGCCAGTGCCAGCACGTCGATGCCTTGATGACCCCAGAAACGCTTGTCCTCATAGGTGACCAGCATGTCGACGAACTGCTTGTCGACCTGGTCCAGGCTGGTAGCGAGCCGCCAGTAGCCGTCCGGCGTAGCGAAGGCGCGCAGCAGTTGGCCGTCTCGGTCCTGCACCTCGGTCGAGACCGTCAAAGCAGCCGGCAGCGGCGGCGGAAATGCGCGGTCGAGCTGCCAGAGGGCGATGGCGGTGATTGCAGCGAGACCGGCCAAGGAAATGCCCGTGATGGCCGCTCGGCGCAGGAACTTTCTGGAGAGCATGGCGCCGCCTCTCATCCGCCTGCTGGCACCTTCTCCCCGTTTAGTGATGGGGAGAAGGGGGCTGTCGCGACCCTTGGCGCCTTTTCTGCGGCGTCAAAGTTCGGCGAAAACTTCGGCGCATGGCTCTTCCTCCCCGTCTCTATATGGGAAGAAATGCCCGGCAGGGCAATGAGGGGCAGCGCCATCGCCATATTCCTATCCGCCTTTTTTGCCTTACGGCGCCTTGACCTCCATCATGCCGGTGGCGGTGCGGGCCGAATATTGCGGCCGGTACATGTCCTCGATCGTTGCCGCCGGGTGGGCATAGGTGCCCGGCGTCACCGCGCGCACGACGTAGGCGAGCGTGATGTTGCGGTCGCCGTCGCCGTCGTTGGGATTGAACGCCGCGACGAAACGGTCGTCGCGGAATTCGAGATGGGCGGCATCGGTCTGAGCCAGCCAGGAGAAGTTCGTCAACTGAGCGCTGGAGACCAGGCCCGGATTGTCGATCTCGAAGCCGGCCGGCAGCAGGTCGGTGATCAGCAGCCGCGAAGGCCAGGTGTTCTGCTCGTAAACCTTGAGCACGACGACATAGCGTTCGTTCTGCTTGACCTCCGTCACGTTGGCCTCTGTGCCGTCGAGCTTGTAGTAGGTACGGCTGATGGTAAAGCCGTTGCCGCCGGCCGGCAGAGGCTGGATCGGCGAGGCCACAGTGGTGACGACCGCCTGCAGCGGATTTCTGCCGGTATTAACGATGGTCAGCGGACTGTCGGCCAGGTCGCCACCGGCGATCTGGTCCGAATAGCCGCCGGCATGCGGTGCGCCGTTGACGGTCAGCGCGATCGAATCATTGCCGGCCTTCAGCGCCCGGGCCGCCAGCAGCATCCAGGACTCGTCCTGCGTGCTGGTCCACCTAGCGTCGGCGCGTTCCCTGGTCACCAACTGGATCAGCGCCGGCACGATGGTCGGCACCGGCTTGCTTTCCGCGGCAAGCGCCAGGATCGCCGCGCCGTCACGCAGCGGCGAGCCATAGTCGGATCGGTAATAGTCATATTCGGGTGTCGACTTGGCCAGTTGCAGCGCGGCCTGGAAGGTTGCCTCCGAGCGCTGCGTGTCACCGTAGAGCGCGAGAGACGCCGCCAGCTGGGCGACGGCCATCGGGCTGGTAAAGGCCTCGAGCTGGGTGTCGGCATAATAACGCAGATCGCCGGCCGAGGCCTTCTTGTTGCGGGCAAGCACATAGAGCGCGTAGGCGATCTCGCTGCCACGATCCTGGACGTCCTGATCGTAGCCGATCGCGTTCTGCAGATTGCTCAGCGCCTGGTTCATCGCCAAGGCCGGCACGTCGTACTTCTGCTCGCGCGCCCGGGTCAGGAAATCGGTGACATAGGCGTCGAGCCACAGATCGCCGGAACCCGGACCCCACAGGCCGAAGCTGCCGGCCGATGCCTGGTAGCTCAGCACCTTGTAGATGGCGTCCTGGACGCGGCCATGCAGATCGGGGTCGCTGGCCATGCCGATGCCGGAAGCCATGTCGTTGACGTAGAGAAGCGGCATGGCGCGGCTGGTGGTCTGTTCAGCGCAACCATAGGGATAGCGGTCGAGCGTCATCAGCAGCGACGGCACGTCGAAGGCAGCCGCCTGCGAAACGCCGACGCTGACCGAAGCGCCATCGAGCAGGCTTGCCGCCAGCAGTTCCTTGTCGACGCGCAGCGCGCCGCCATTGCCCTTGAGGTCAACGACCATGCGGGTGGTCACCGGCAGTTGCGCCGGGCGCACCGGCACATAGAGCGTCTGCTCGACGGCGGTGCCGTCGGCATGCGCAAGCCTGATGGTGATCGAGGCGTTGCCTGCGGTCTGCGCAATCAACGGCACGGTCAGTGTCTGCCGCTTGCCTTTGGCGAGCGTCAGCTTTTCAGGCAAGGCGGCATTGCCGGTTGACAGGTCGCCTGTCGTGTTGACGGTCAGCTTGTAGTCCCCTGCGGGGCCGTCGGTGTCGGCGACGTCGAGCCGCATGACGGCGGAATCGCCGGGCGCCAGAAAGCGCGGCAGGCCTGCGGTGATTACCACCGGATCACGCACGATGACGTCGGACTGGGCATGGCCAACCGCTTCCTTGGTCCAGGCGACGGCCATGACGCGCACGGTGCCGTTGAACTGCGGAATGTCGAAGTCGATCTGCGCCTTGCCGTCGGCGTCAAGCTGGACCGGGCCGGAGAAGAAGGCGACCAGCTTTTCGGTCGGCGGACTGCCTTGCGATTGCATGTTGGCGCCGTCGCCGCCGGTGCGCAGCTTACCGGTTGTGCCCAGCGAGCCGTCGATCAGCCGGCCATAGATGTCGCGAACCTCGAGACCGAGCATGCGCTGCCCGAAGAACCAGTTCTCCGGATCCGGTACCTTGTAGTTGGTCAGGTTGAGGATGCCGACGTCGACGGCCGCGACCATGACATAGGCGTTGGTGCCGGGCTGCACGCCGGCAACGGCGACCGGGATCGACAGCTGCTGGCGCGGCATGGTCTTGCCCGGCGTCGCCAAGCTGACCGCAAGCTTCCGCGAGCCGGGATCGAGCTTCAGCCATTTGACGCCGATGGCGCGCGCCGGCATGCGTGTCTCTTGCGCATCGCCCGGCCTGAATAGCGTTGCCGTGACGTAGGCGCCGGCGCCCCAGTCGTCGCCGACCGGGATGTCGACAGTGCTGCCGCCGGCCGGCACGCTGGCGGTGACGGTCTTCAGGAGCTTGTCGGCGCCGATGGTGACGAGCAACTCGCCGGCAAAGTGCGGCGACACTTTGAGCTTGGCCACTTCACCCGCCGCATAGGTATCCTTGTCGAGGGCGATCTCGAGGCCGTCGGGCGTTTCGGTGGTGGTGGAACTGACATACCAGCCGGCGTCGAACTCATAGCTGGTGGCCGGGCCTTCCGGATCCGCTGTCTCGATCTCGAGCCGGTAGCGGCCCCAGTCGACCGGCAGCGACACCGTAGCCTCGCCATCGGCGCTCAGGTCGACCTGGCCGTTGGCCACCGCCTTGGTGAAGGTGACCGGCTCATAGTTCCAGGAGTTGCTCGAGCGATACCACTGGTAGCTGCGCTCGACCTTGACCAACGACCACTGTGCGCCCTTCAGCGCCTCACGCTTGCCGTCTGGGTCGACGGCGACCAGGCTGAACTTGGCCGTGCCGCCTTGCGGCACCTCGTCTCCGTCGAAATCCGGGCGGATGCCGATCATGTGGCCCTGCGGGCGGATGCCGATATTCAGCGAGCGCTCGACGGCACGGCCGCCGGTTTCACGCATCCTGACCGTGATCTTGGCATCGACCAGCTTGGTGGTGGATGGCAATTGATCGACGGAGACCGGGAAGGTCGCCTTGCCGTCCTCGCCGACCACCGGCAGGCCAGTGAAGGGCGTCACTGTCGGTTCAGCCGACTGTTCGTCGGCGAGACCGAAGGAATAGCCTTTGAAGCGGTCCCAATCGCGGGCGGTCGACAGCGTCAATTCGCCTTCGAGCGCGAGGCCCGCGGCCGGCGCGCCGTAGAGAAAGCGGCCGTCGACGGTAATGTTGGCGGTCTCGCCCTGGGCGATCTCCTGCTTGTCGGAGGACAGGTCGAACTCGATGCGGTCCGGTACGAAGTCCTCGACCAGGAACATCTGGCTGGCAACCGCCGCCTGCTTGGGATCGGTATGGATCGCCACCGTCCAGGTGCCGCGCATGGCGTTGGGTTCCAGCGGCAGGTCGACCGCGTGACCACCGGCCGACGCGCCGTCGCTGACGATGCGGCGGTCCTCGACGCCGTCGGGCCGCGAGAAGATGAAGGTCAGCGGCAGGTTCTCGACCGCCTTGGCGGCACTGTCGCGGGCAAGAGCCGCGACATGGACATCTTCGCCGGCGCGGTAGATGCCGCGCTCGGTCCAGGCATAGACGTCGAGCGCGCCAGGTGCCGGCCGTCCGGCGACGCCACGGTCGGACAGGTCGAAGCCGGCGCGGCCCATATCGAGGAAGACGAAATCGTCGTCGCCCTGTTTGGCCATCAGCACGGCCGGCGCCATGCCGCTGTCGCCGCGCGTCAGGCCGGGATTGAACACCGCCCGCCCTTCCGCGTCGGTGGTCGCGGTGCCGAGGATTTCATTGTTCCTGGCCAGCAGCGTCAGCTCGGCGCCGGCAATCGGCTTGGCGGTTGCGAGCGAACGCGCAAAGACGTTCAGTCCATCCTGTCCGGTATAGGTCGACAGGCCGATATCGGAGACGACGAACCATTGCGTGGCGTGCGAATCATAGTCGTCGCTGCGATCGTCGACGGCTTGTGCGGTCAGCACATAGACGCCGGGCTTGCGCTTCGGCAACGCCTCATCGATTGGGAAGGAGGTGGTGACTTCCTTGTTGAGGTCGTTGGCGATGTCGAGCTGGCCCTGCCAGACCGGCTCGCCCATCTGTTCGGAGATGTTCGAAATGTCGTAGCCGTCAAGCTGGCGCAGGAACTGATATCCCGACAGAAGTTGGGCCAGCGAGCGGTCGCCGATGCGGAAGAGCTTCATTTCGGCGGCATTCATGTTGACGGTGACGACCGGTATGCCGCGGCGTGCGCCGGCGGGCAGCACGAAGCTGTCGCCGGTGAAGCGGGCCGAAGGCGCGCGGTCCTGCACATATATCGATAGAACCACCGGTGCCGCGGTGACCTCGCCAATGGCGGCCGGCAGGCCGGCGCGGAAGGTCACGTCATAATGTTGGCCGTGCTCGAGCCCTTCGACGCAGATCTGCTTGTCCTTGGCTTCGACGCCCTTGGGAGCGGCGTTGTCGACAGTAACGAACTGCGAGTAGTCGACGCCGGTCTTGACCAGCTCCTCGGAGAACTGCGCGCAGATGCGTGGCGCGCTGGTGTCGGCATCGACGGTATGATCGATGACGCGGAAGCCCTTGCGGGCCTTGAGATCCTGGTAGGCGGCCCTGACTGCCGGCGAATTGACGAGAGCGAGGCTCGCCTCGTAGGCCTGCAGGGCCGGCCTGTAGAGATCGCGGCGATCAAGGCCGTCCCCGAGCAGCGCCAGCACGTCGGCGCGCGTCCTGGTGGTGCGCAGCAATTTGTAGGCATTGAAGGCGGCGGAAGTGGCGTTCGCCGGCAGCGTCGACGGCTCCGAACTGTTGGCGGTCGGATGGACGGCAAGCGTTTCGCGCGCCAGCTCGAGCCAGAGCTGGCCGTCATCAGGCAACGCCGAAACCGCCGCCTCGTATTTGTGCATGGCCGCGCGATGATCGCCCGTCAGCGCCGACTGTTCGGCGGCGGCCCTCAGCGCCGTCAGCCCCTCGGTCGGCTTGGTGTAGGTCGGGCCAGTGAGCTTGTTGCGGTATTGCTGGGCCTGGTCTGCCATCCAGTTCGGGAAGAAGGCGAGTTCGGGTGGCGCGCCGATGTCGGGATCGCCATCGATGTTGACGACCTTGCCGGCGACGGCGCCGCTGAAGGGTTTCAACGAGTTGTAATCGGATTTAAGAAAGCACCATTTGGCCTTGAGGTTGTAGGTGAAGGCGCGGCAGGCCGGGTCGCCGAGGCAGGTGGTCTTGCACTGGTCGAGGCTGACATTCTGGTCGGATCTGAGATCGAAACCGAAATAGTCGGAATTGTCCGATGTCACCACCCGCCGGGCTTCGGCCGCTTGCGCGACACCGCTCCAGGCAAAAAAGAGAAGGAAAAGAATCGATAGACCACGAGCCGCGCGCATTGCCATAAACCCCTCCAGACAAGTGCTGACGTCCAGAAATCTTCAAGCTTCAGTGGCGCTTGTCAACATCAGGACGCGGCAGGATCCGCCTGCCAACGGTTTGCTTTCCGGCCGATGACCGGTAGTAGCTCCATAGGACAGGGGATCACGCTTTCTTGCGGCGACGCAGAAGGTGTGAGTTCCAAGCCCTGTCTATTTCAGCAATTGGATTGTGGCCCCTTTACGAGTGCTTCAGAACTTCATTCCAATTTTAGGTTTGCGAGCTAGGCTAGGAGCGTAATGCCGGCGTATGAAAGGCAGATGTCGGGAGGAACCGCGCAACGGCGCGCGCTTTCGCGCGCCCTGCTTTTCGCCTTGCTGTGCTCGGCGGTACTTATTGTCGAGACCGGAAATGCGGCAGCCTTCGAGATTTTCGGCATCAAGCTATGGGGATCGTCGAAGGACGAAGATGCCGACATCGTTGACCCGCTGCGTTATGCCGTGACGATCGAGACGCCCGACGCCGACAAGGATCTCGCCGAGAAGCTCGAAAACGCCTCGGCGCTGAAAGCCGACGAGGAACACCCGGTATCAGGTTCGCTGGGTCTTTTGGCCAAGGCGCGCAGCGACCGTGAGCAACTTGTCGCCGCGCTCTACGCGGACGCCCGCTACGAGGGGGTCGTCACCATCACTATTCAGGGCAAGCCGCTCGACGATCTGCCGCCCGATGCCGAGTTTTCCGGCCCGCAGCCGATTCCGGTGGTGATAAGCATAGCGGCCGGGCCGAAATTCACGCTTGGCAACATCAGACTGAAAGGCGATGCAGCGGGGCTGGCAAGTGCCGATTTCGGTCTGATCGCCGGCGGTGACGCCAGTTCGGGCGCCGTGCTCAAGGCCGAGGCGGCGATCGTGCGGGCACTCAAGCAAGAAGGCAGGCCGCTGGCCAAGGTGACGGGCCGCGAGATCGTCGCCGAGCACACCGGTTCGACGCTCGACGTGACGCTCACCGTCGCGGCCGGCCCGGTCGCCGGCTATGGCGACACCACTGTCGAGGGTACCGAAAAGGTCGACCGCGACTTCACCGAATATATGACCGGTCTGAAGCGTGGCCGCCAGTATTCGCCCGATGAGATCGACGATGCACGCGACCGGCTGCTCGGCCTCGAGGTCTTCAACAGCGTGACGGTGAAGGAAGCCGACGCCCTCGACGCCGAGGGCAATGTCCCGATCGGTGTCCAGGTCAGCGAACGCAAGCCGCGCTATTTCGGCATTGGCGGCAGCTTCTCAAACACCGAAGGGCTGGGCCTCGAAGGCTATTGGGGGCATCGCAATCTGTTTGGCCGCGCCGAAAAGCTGCGCATCGACGGCAAGATCAGCGGCATCGGCAGCAACGACTTGACCCAGCTCAATTACAATGCCGGCGTCATGTTCGAAAAGCCGGGCGTGGTCGGGCCGGCGTCGAAATTCATTGCCAGCGTCAATGCTGTGCTGGAGCACCCCGACGCCTATGACCATTTCTCGGTCAAGGGCAGTACCGGCCTATCCTACGAACTCGACAAGAAGCAGACGGTTTCCGCGCAAGTCGCGCTGGATTATTCGAGGATCCACGACGCTTTCGGCAAGCACACCTATCTGATCGCCAGCATTCCACTGCAATATGTCTACGACAATCGCGACAGCAAGCTCAATCCGACCCGGGGCTTCAGGGTGCTGGCCTATGCCGAGCCGAGCTACGACATTTTGAGCGGGGCTGCCTTCGTCAAGCTGAAGGGCGAGGGGTCGGCCTACCAGTCGCTCGATTCGGCCTCGAAATTCGTTTTCGCCGAACGTGTCGCCATCGGCTCTATCATCGGCGCCAGTCTTCAAGATGTTCCGGCAGATCGCCGCTTCTACTCAGGCGGCGGCGGTTCGGTGCGCGGCTATGCTTATCAAGGCATCGGCCCGAAGGACAGCAATGGAGAGCCGATCGGAGGGCTTTCCTTCTTCGAGACCTCGGTCGAGATGCGCATCGCCGTCACCGACAAGATCGGCGTTGTGCCGTTCGTCGATGCCGGCACGGTGTCGACGAGGCAGGTTCCCGATTTTTCGGACATGAAGGTCGGCGCGGGTGTAGGCTTGCGCTATCTGACGGCGTTCGGGCCGCTCCGCATCGACGCGGCAGTGCCGCTCAACCGCGGCCCCGACGATCCTCATTTCGGCATTTATGCCGGCATCGGCCAGGCATTCTGATGGCAATATTCAGGCGCATCCTTCGTATCCTTTTCTACACGCTGCTCATCGTCGTGGCAGCGGCGGTGGGGGCGCTCGTCGTGCTGACCAAGACCGAGCGCGGCCGCGAAAACCTTGCCGGCATCATCTCGACCATGGCCTCGACCAGTGATCGCAAGGTCACTGTCGTCGGCATCGACGGTATCTGGTCGGGCGCGCTGAGGGTCGATCATGTCGTTCTGGAGGATCGCGAAGGCGCCTGGATGGTGGCGCGCAAGGTGGCCGTCGACTGGTCGCCGCTGGCACTCCTGTCGAAGAGCTTCAGCGCCGATCGCATTGGGGCCGAGCGTATCGAGTTGGCAAGGCTGCCGATGGCCAATACACAGCCGCGCCAAAGCGGGGCGACCACGCTGCCGGTTTCCATCGATGTCAAGCAGCTCGACCTTCCCGAAATCGCACTCGGGCAGGCTCTGGCCGGCAGCGGTGTTGCCGAGCTCGCAGCCAAGGGAGCGCTCAAGGCGGATGCCTCGCCGTTGGCTATCGAGACCAATCTCAACATCGTTCGCCATGACGGCAAGCAAGGCACGGTCGACGCCAAAGCCCAATTCGCGCCGGCCGACAACAAGCTCGACCTCGACTTGAGGGCATCCGAGCCGGCCGGCGGCATCATCGCCAACCTGCTCAAGCTGCCGGGCGCGCCGCCGGTCGAGATTGTCGTTTCCGGCACCGGACCGCTCGCCAACTGGAATGGCATCGGGACCTTTGTCGTCGATCGCCGGATCGTCACCCAGCTTACCGGTCGTCATCAGCTCACGAACAAGGGTCATTATGTCGAGGCCAAGGGTGACGGCGAGTTCGAGCGCTTCCTGCCCGAAAATCTGAAGCCGCTGTTTGCCGGCAAGACCAGCTTCGACCTCGCCGGCACAGCGACCGCGGCCGGCGGCGTCGACGTGGAGCGCGCCAATATCGACAGCGATGCCGTGCACGCGACGGCCGCCGGCACTGTCGATCCGAACGGTGCCAGCGATCTTTCCGTTAAGCTCGCCGCAAAGGGGCCGCCGATCGTGCTTAGTCTCGGCAGCGAGGCGCAGCCGATAACCGTGGCGATCAAGGACGCCACGGCCCGCGCTTTCGGCGATGGCAAGGCGCCGATGGTCGATATCGGCGCGTCGCTGGTCTCGGTGGTGGCGGGCGGCACGCGGGTGGACGACCTGATCGGGCAAGTGCATTCGGATGGTTTCGACATCCAGAACCGTAGCGGGCCTGTCACCATCAAGCTGACGGCGGCCGGCCTGAACACCGACGTTGCGACGTTGGCGCCGCTGATAACGGGCAGGGTCAGCGCCGGTCTCGCCGGCTCCGTCAGCAAGGACCAGGTCGTCGTCGACCAAGGCACGCTGCGCAGCGACGCGCTCAATGCGTCCGTAACGGCCACCGTGGTGCTGGCCGATCTGTCGATGACGCTCAAGATGAATGCCGACGCGGCTTCGACGGCGCTGCCGCCGCAGATCAGTTCGGTTCTCGGCCAGCGCGTGCAGTTTTCCGCAACCGCGACCCGCGACCCGGACGGTGCGTTTGCCGCCAATGCACTGCAGCTCACCTCCGGCACGCTCAACGCCAGCGGCACCGCCAGCGCGCAGGGCACCGATATCCGAGCCGATATCAAAGGAACGCTCGGCGACGTGTCGGTGCTGTCGCCGCTGGTTGGCGCGAAGGTCGGCGGCGCAGTCGATTTCGCGCTGACCGCAAGCGGTGCGCGCACCGCGCCGGACTTCTCGGTTTCGGCCAGCAGCGACAGCCTGACGGCGTCCGGCCATGCGGTGAAGCAGATCAAGCTGAGCGCGCGCGGCAAGGCCGATATCGCCAGTCCCGCCGCCGATGTCTCGCTGACCGGCTCGGTCGACGACCAGCCGCTCGACCTCAAGGCATCGCTGGTCACGACCGACGGAAAGCGCTCCATCAATGGACTTGCCGTCTCGCTGGCCGACAACAAGGTCTCCGGCGACCTCGGGCTCGACGACAACCTGCTGCCGCTCGGCACGTTGGCCCTCGATGCCGCCGATATTGCCCCGCTGGCCAGACTTGCCGGCCAAACGCTAGCCGGCGACGTGCGTGGCACGATCCGCTTCGCCAACGACAATGGAGCACCGACGGTCGCGATCGATGCGACGAGCACCGCGATTTCGCGCGGCGAACTGGCGGCCAAGACAATCGCCGTCAACGCGCTGGTCGCCAATTATCTCAAAGCCCCGGCGATCGCCGGCAAAGTCAAGGCCGACATGATCACTTCCGGAACCACGGTGATCAGCGGCATCGATGTCGACCTGAAGCGCAACGGCGACTGGACCGGCTTTAGCGGCGGCGCCACGGTCGCCGGCATTCCGGCCAGCGCGGCCGGGCGGGTCAGGATCGCGAACGGCATCACCAGCATCGAGCTTGCCTCGGGCGAGGCAATCATCCGCGGCATCAAGGCAGCGATCGCACAGCCGTCGGCGCTGACAATCGCCAATGGCATGGTGAGCATTGAGAACCTGGCGCTCGGTGTCGGCGGCGGTTCGGTTGCCGTGTCGGGTACGGCTGGCCAGACGCTCGATCTCGCTGCCACCTTGTCGGCGGTGCCGGCAGCGCTTGCCAATGATTTTTCACCGGGTCTCGATGCCGTGGGCGCGCTCAGCGGCACCGCGCAGGTCACGGGATCGTCGGCTGCCCCCGACGTCCGTTTCAACGCCCGGCTCAGCGGCGCCGAAACCAACCAGACCCGGCGGGCCGGGCTCGGGCCGCTCGATCTCGATGCGGCAGGCCGCTTCTCCTCGGTCAGCGGCCTGGCCATCGAGCAGGCGACGCTTGCCGGCGAGAAAATCTCCGGCAAGGCAGCCGGCACCATCAATCCGAACGGCGCCAGCGATTTCTCGCTCGACCTCGCCTCGACCGGTCCGAGCCTGCCGCTGTCGTTCGGCAGCAAGGCAAGTCCGATCAAGCTCGAGCTGCAGGCGATATCGCTAAAGGCGGCCGGGCAGGGCACGCAGCCGAAGCTCGACATCTCCGCGACGCTGCCATCGGCCGCCACCAATCTGGCTAAGGTCGAGGGCATCACGCTGGCGCTGCACTCCGATCGCTTCGACGTGAAAGCCCGGAGCGGGCCGATCTCCGGCACCGTGACCGCTGAAAAAATCGGCATCGACAATCCGACAGTCGCACCGCTGATCGCCGGCAAGGTCACTGCCAAACTCGCCGGCAGCCTTGCCGCCGACGCTGTCATCATCGATAGCGGCACAGTGACCAGCGACGCGTTGAACAGCGGCTTCAACGGGCGGGTCTCGCTGGCCGACGGCGCCATCGATCTAAATCTCAAGGCGGATGCCGCGTCGGCGGCGCTGCCGGCGGCGGTACGTGGCGTGCTCGCCGCGCGAACACAACTCAGTGCCGCGCTGAAGCGAGACGCCAACGGCAATGTCACCGCCAACGCCGTCAGGCTGTCGTCCGGTTCGCTAACGGCAGACGGGCAGGCGAGCCTTGCCGCCAACAAGCTCAGCGCCGACGTCAAAGGCGCGCTGGGCGACGTCTCGCTGGTATCCAAGGACGCCAAAGGCGCCATCTCTTTCGCGCTGAATGCGCAAGGCGCCAGCACTGCGCCGGATCTGTCCCTGACTGTCAACAGCGACAGGCTTTCGGTCGCGGCGCGCGAGATCACTGGCCTGAAGCTCACTGCCACCGGCAAGGCTGATGCCGCCAACCCGGCTGCGAATGTGCAACTCACCGGAAACGTCGCGGGTCAACCGCTGCAGGGCAGCGCCGTGCTGGCGACATCGGACGGCAAACGCGCCATCAATGGGCTTTTGCTGTCGCTGGGCAAGAACCGTATTTCCGGCGACCTGGCGCTCGACGATGCCTTCGTCCCGGTCGGCACGGTAGCGCTCGACCTGCCCGATATCGGTCCGCTTGCTGCCCTGGCACTGGAAAAGGCCGACGGCGATGTGCGCGGCACGATCGCCTTCTCCAAGGCGGGCGCCGTGCCGCAGGTCGCCGTCAAGGCGATGACGGGCTCGATCTCGCGCGGCGATGTCTCGGCCAAGGCCGTGAGCATCGATGCGCTGATCGCCAACTATCTGGCGGCACCGGTGATCTCGGGCAAAATCCGTGCCGACAGCGTGACCTCCGGCGGCACGGTTATCCGTGGCGTCGACGTCGATCTCAAGCGCGACGGCGAATGGACCGGTTTTTCCGGTGGCGCCACCGTCAAGGATATTCCGCTGAAAGCCGGTGGGCGGGTCAAGGCGGTCAACGGCACGACGACGGTCGAACTTGCCTCCGGCGAGGCGACCATCCGCGGCATCAAGGCGGCTATCGCCCAGGCCTCGACCATCAACATCGCCAATGGAGTGCCCAGCCTCGACAGGCTGGTGCTCAACCTCGGCGGCGGCACGGCGACGGTCACGGGCAAAGCTGGGCAGGCGCTCGACCTCAACGCGACGCTGGCCCGCGTCCCGATCTCGATAGCCAACAGTTTTTCGCCGGGCCTCGATGCCGCCGGTTCCATCTCGGGCACGGTGAAGGTGACGGGTGCGCCGGCCAATCCGGCCGTTGCTTTCAAGATCGATGCAGCAGGCGTTCAGACGTCGCAGACCCGTGGTGCAGGCTTCGGCGCCATGGGCGTTTTATCCTCAGGTACGTATTCGGGCAACAGACTGACCTTCGACGCCAACATGAGCGATGCCGCCGGCCTCGGTCTCAAGGGCGGCGGCACGATGACGACATCAGGCGCGCCCACCCTTGATCTCAACTTTTCCGGCAAGGTGCCGTTCGCATTCCTCACCAGGACACTCGCCGCGCAAGGCTTGTCCCTGAGCGGCACGGCCGACGTCGATATACAGGTACGCGGCCCGGCGACGTCGCCGGTGATCTCAGGCACGGTCCGCACGTCAGGCGCCCGCCTGCTCGACGCGCGTTCGGGGCTTGCGATCAACGACATCACTGCCGATGTCGCCGTCGGTGGCGGCGTGGCAAGGATCAATCGACTGACCGGCACGCTGTCGACGCGCGGCAGCCTTTCGGCCAGCGGCACCGTCGGCATCGATCCGGCTAAGGGTTTTCCGGCCGATCTGTCGATCAAGCTTGTCGACGGCCGCTATACCGACGGCAAGGTAGTCACCGCCAATCTTGGCGGCGACCTGACCGTTAAGGGGCCGCTCACCTCCGCGCCGATGATTTCCGGTACCGTCAACCTGGCCAAGACCGTCATCACCGTACCCGAAAAACTGCCCGGCTCGCTGGCCGAGCTCAACGTCAAGCACAAGAATGCGCCGGCCGCCGTGCGTGCGCAGGACAAGGCGTTGCGCCCGGCCGCTGCAAGCAGCGGTGGCGGCGGCAGCGGCCTCATTCTCGACGTCACGGTCAATGCGCCGAGCCAGATCTTCATCCAGGGCAGGGGCGTCGACGCCGAACTCGGCGGGTCGTTGCGGCTGACCGGCCCGGCATCGTCACCCCAGGCGGTCGGCACCTTCACCTTGCGGCGCGGTCGGCTGACGATCCTTGCCAAGCGGCTGACCTTCACCGAAGGCACGGTCGGCTTTTCCGGCTCTCTGGTGCCCTACCTCAATCTCACGGCGCAATCGAAGACGACCAGCGCCACCGTGACCATCGTGGTGTCGGGCGAGGCGACCAACCCGAAATTCACCTTCTCCTCGGTACCGGCGCTGCCGGAGGACGAGGTGCTGGCGCAGCTGATCTTCGGCCGTTCGATGTCGAACCTGTCGCCGCTGCAGATCGCTCAGCTTGCCGAGGCTGCCGGACAACTGGCCGGCATCGGCGGCTCGACCTCCCTGCTGCAGAACCTGCGCAGCGCGATCGGCGTCGACGACCTCGACGTGATCACCGACGAAGAGGGCGGCACCGCCGTCTCGGCGGGCAAGTATCTCAACGACCGCACCTACGTGACGATCCAGAAGGGCGACAGGCCGGGCTCGGGCAAGGCAACCGTCGATCTCGACGTTGGGCGCGGCGTCAAGCTGCGTGGTGAGGCAACCGACGCCGGCGAAGCCAAAGGCGGTGTTTTCTACGAACGGGAATATTGAAACCGGCCGTTCGCGCAGAACAGCTGGTTGCCCGATGAACGAGCGGCGCAGCAGCAAATGTCCCGGTTTAATTGCCCGTGGAGATTTCGGGCGAAATCCCTGGCGCACTAGCAAATTTGCGCCAAGACTGTCGTTAACGCGCGAACCGGCCTGCTTCCAAAGTTGCACATTCCTTGGCATGTTCCCAATCCGTGCCGTCTTTGACATCATGGCGCGGATGCGGAATGTTAAAAGGCAGAAAGCCAACAATGGGAGTTAGTCATGACGATCTACAAGAGTAACGGCGACCGCGTTCCCGATCACATCCTGGCCATGGCCGAAGACGCCAAGGCAGGCAAGATGGATCGTCGCGAATTTCTGGCTCTCGCCAGCGTCTTCGGAGCCTCGACGGCGATGGCCTATGGCATGCTTGGCCTTGCAGACCCGACGCCGGCCAAAGCGGAAGAGGTCCAGGGCAAGAAAGGCGGCGTGTTGAAGGTCGCGCAATGGATCAAGGATCCGAAGGATCCGCGCAAGGCCGACTGGTCGGAAATCGCCAATGCCGAGCGCCAGGCGCTCGAGCCGCTGGTCAAATATACCACCGAATACACATTCCGCCCCTATCTGCTGGAGAGCTGGGACGTGAATGACGACGCTACCGAATACACGCTGCATGTGCGCAAAGGCGTCACCTGGAACAACGGCGATCCGTTCACCGCAGACGACGTCATCTTCAACCTCAAGCGTTGGGCCGACAAGAAGGCCGAAGGCAATTCCATGCCGGGTCGCCTCGGTTCGCTGGTCAAGGACGACAAACTGGATGAGAGCGCGGTGACCAAGGTCGACGACCACACGATCAAGCTGACGCTCAGCAAGCCGGATATCGCCCTCATTCCCAACGTGTGCGACTATCCCGGCCTCATCGTCCACAAGACGTTCGATGAAAAAGGCGGCGACTTCAAGTCCTGCCCGATCGGCACTGGGCCGTTCGAGCTGGTCTCCTACGATGTCGGCCAGAAAGTGGTCTACAAGCGCCGCGAAGATAACAAATGGTGGGATGGTGAGGTCTTCCTCGACGGCATCGAGTTCGTCGACTACGGCACCGATCCGGCGGCCATGGTCAGCGCCTTCGAAGCAGGCGAGGTACACACCAATTTCGAGACGTCGGCCGACTATGTGTCGATCCTCGACGGCATGGACCTGGTGAAGTCGGAGATCGTCACCGCCTCGACGATCGTCTGCCGCACCAATGTGACCAACAAGCCTTATGGCGACCAGAAGGTTCGCAACGCCCTGCAGCTCGCGGTCGACAACAATGTCGTCCTCCAGCTCGGCTACGGCAATGCCGGCACGGTTGCCGAAAACCACCATGTCGCCCCGATCCATCCGGAATACTACGAACTGCCGAAGATTGCTCGCGACCCGGCCAAGGCGAAGGCGCTGATGGCGGAAGCCGGCCAGGCCGATTTCGAGCACGAGCTGATCACGGTCGACGAGGACTGGCACAAGAATACAGGCGATGCGATCGCCGCGCAGATGCGGGACGCCGGCATCAAGGTGAAGCGTACGGTGCTGCCGGGTTCGACCTTCTGGAACGACTGGACGAAGTATCCGCTGTCGATGACCAACTGGAACATGCGGCCGCTCGGCGTCCAGGTTCTGGCGATCGGCTACCGCACAGGTGAAGCCTGGAACGAGACGGCCTGGTCGAATCCGGAGTGGGATGCCAAGCTCAACGCTGCGCTCGCAGTCGCCGACGCCGCCAAGCGCAAGGAAATGATGAAGGATATCGAGCAGATCCTGCAGGATTCCGGCATTATCATCCAGCCTTATTGGCGCAAGCTCTACAGCCATTCGGTCAAGGCGGTGCAGAACTACAAGATGCACCCGACCTTCGAGCGCGACTATGGCAAGGTCTGGCTCGAGCAGGCCTGACCGGACGATCCGGAAAGGGGCGTCTCGCCCCTTTCCGTCGCTCTTTGCATGATCCATGGACCGGAAGTCGGCGCAGCAAAAAGTTGCGGACTCTTCGGCCGGGGTCTGCAATAAAAGGGTATTGCATCTGGGACTGGTCTGAAGGCTTGTTCTGCCGCTGGCGGCAGGGCGGCTTGCAAACCGGTTCCAACCCCCAACCCGACCGGCAGGGGACCGCCATGCTTTCTTTCGTTATCAGGCGTCTCGGCACCATGGCATTGACGATGCTGTGCCTGACGATGATCGTCTTCTTCCTGGTCAATCTCGGGCCCAATCTGAAGAAGCTGGCGATCAGCCAGACCGAAATGCACACATCCGCCGAGCAACTTGAGGCCTGGCTGGTCAACCATGGCTATCGGCAGAATTTCTTTGTCCGCTACGGCCAATGGCTGGGCATCATGCCAAAGCAGCCGGTGACCGACCCGGCGACCGGCAAGCCCGCACAGCGTTTCTCCTTCTGCAACGATCCGGTCGTGCCGACATTCTCCGGCATCCTGCAAGGCGATTTCGGATGCTCGACCAAGTTCAAGACGACGGTCGCTTCGAAACTCTTTCCGGCGCTCAGCGCCACCGGCATCCTGATGCTCTGCGTGCTGGCCGTAATGGTGCCGATCTCGCTTTTGATCGGCATTCTCGCCGGCATGCGCGAGGGCTCACGCACCGACCGTACATTGTCGGTGGCTTCGATCGCCTCGACGGCGACGCCCGAATACGTTTCGGGCGTCATCTTCACCGTGATCTTCGCCTCCTGGCTCGGCGTGCTGAACGGTTCGGCGGCCTCGGCCAGCCAGGGCATCACCTTCTACAATTTCACCTTGCCGGTAATGACGCTGGCGATCTACGGCATCGGCTACATCGCCCGCATGACCCGCGCCTCGATGGTGGAGGTGATGACACAGCAATATATCCGAACCGCCCGGCTGAAGGGCCTCTCCTTCGGCAGCGTGGTGATAAAGCACGCTCTGCGCAACGCGCTGATCGCACCGTTCACGGTCATCATGCTGCAGTTTCCCTGGCTGCTCACCGGTGTCGTTATCGTCGAGGTGATGTTCCGATACCAGGGTTTCGGCTACACGCTGGTCGAGGCTGCCGGCAACAACGACATCGATCTTCTGCTCGGCTGCTCGCTGGTCTCGGTGTTTATCGTCTTGATCACACAGCTCATCTCCGATGTCGGCTACGCGTTCCTCAATCCGCGCATCAGAGTTCAATAGGAGACCGGGCGGATGCAGGTCGAATATCTCAGCGCCCTCAACGTCGTACTCGGCGTGCTTGCCCGCTTCTGGCCGGTCTGGATCGCTCTTGCCCTGGTGATGGGAGCGAGCTTCGGCTACAAGAAGAAACTAGGCCTTTACGGCCAGCTTTTCGACAGCGGCGTCGGCATCGTCGGCGTCGGCATCTGCCTGTTCTGGCTGTTTACGGCGATCTTCGCGTCGACCATCTCGCCCTTCGATCCGCTTGCCCAGGTGCCGATCATGAAGGACGCGCTGCCGGGCGCGATCGAGCCGGCGTCGAAACTTGTATACTATTTCGGCGGCGACAAGCTCGCCCGCGACGTGTTCTCCCGCATGGTCTATGGCAGTCAGATCGTGCTGATCATCGCGCCGGCGGCGACCGGTTTTGCGCTGATGGTCGGTATTACGCTCGGCCTGCCGGCCGGCTATTATGGCGGCAGGATCGATACGGTGCTGTCCTTCCTCGCAAACCTTGTGCTGGCCTTCCCGGTGATCTTGCTGTTCTACCTGCTGGTGACGCCGGGCATCATGGACACGCCGATCCCCTACGCGATGGCAGGGCTGTTCTTCCTGTTTCCGATCATCTTCTTCAGTGTGTTGTTCTGGACGCGCTACAAGAACCGTCCCGACCGCCTCTATATCCTGCTTGGCCTGACGTTGGTGCTTGGCGGCTGGATCTATGCCGGCCTTGTCTTCGATGCCGATCCGTTCAAAATCATCCACATCGATCCCAACCAGCTCAACATCTTCGTGGCGGTGGTGTTCGCCTCCAGCCCGGGCGTGTTCCGCATCGTGCGCGGCCTGGTCATGGACATCAAAACGCGCGACTATGTTGCGGCGGCTCAAACGCGCGGTGAATCGCCCTGGTACATCATGCTGTGGGAGATATTGCCCAATGCGCGCGGGCCGCTGATCGTCGACGCCTGCCTGCGCATCGGCTACACTACGATCCTGCTCGGCACGCTCGGCTATTTCGGGCTGGGACTAGCGCCGGAAAGCCCGGACTGGGGCACGGCGATCAAGGATGCAAGCCGGCTGCTGCGCTCCTTCATCCACCCGGCGCTGCCGCCGACGATCGCGTTGATGTCGTTCGTGCTCGGCCTCAACCTCCTGGCGGATTCGCTGCGCGAACAGTCTATGAAAGATTGATGCCGGGAAAGATTGACGCCGGGAAGACCGATGCCGGGTTCGGCCCGACGTGCCTGAAGAACAAGGATTGGAGCGACCCATGAATGAGGCAGTTCGAAATCCCGCCAAGCCGACCAGTGGGCCGACCAATGAGCCGATCATCGAGATCGAGAACCTGTCGATCTCCTTCTTCACCCGTAAGGGCGAGATCCCGGCGGTCATGGATTTTTCCTGCACCGTCATGCCCGGCGAGGCAATGGGCATTGTCGGCGAATCCGGTTGCGGCAAGTCGACCGTGTCGCTCGGCATCATGCGCGACCTCTCCAACATCGGAAAGATCGTCGGCGGAAAGATCAAGTTCCAGGGCAAGGACATGGGAGAACTGTCCGATGAGGAACTGCGCGCCATCCGCGGCAACAAGATCGCGATGATCTACCAGGAGCCGATGGCCAGTCTGAACCCGGCAATGAAGGTCGGCCAGCAGCTGATGGAAGTGCCACTGATCCACGACAAGGTGTCGAAGGACGAAGCTTATAAACGCGCCTTGGAAATGGTGCGCGCGGTGAAGCTGCCGGATCCCGAACGCATGATGCGTTCCTATCCGCACCAGCTTTCGGGCGGCCAGCAGCAGCGCATCGTCATTGCCATGGCGCTGCTGTCGAAGCCGGCGCTGCTCCTGCTCGACGAGCCGACGACAGCGCTCGACGTGACGGTGGAAGCCGGCATCGTCGACCTGGTCAAGGGGCTGGGCGAGAAGTTCGGCACCTCGATGATCTTCGTGTCGCACAATCTCGGGCTGATCCTGGAGACCTGCGACCGCATTACGGTGATGTATTCGGGCGAAGCGGTGGAGACCGGCAAGATCAAGGACGTCTTCGACCGGATGCGCCATCCCTACACGCAAGGCCTGTTCCGCTCGATCCCGCTGCCCGGCGCCGACAAGAATTCGCGGCCGCTGATCTCGATCCCGGGGCAGTTGCCGCTGCCGCACGAGCGGCCGAAGGGCTGCAATTTCGGCCCGCGCTGCCACCATTTCGTCGAGGGCGTCTGCAACGCCGCCGAAATTCCGATGATCGCGGTCGAAGGCCATGACGGGCATTTCTCGCGCTGCGTGCGCTTCAACGAGATCGACTGGGAGGCGCTGCCGCCCGGCGCCAAGAAGGTCAACGAGCGCGTGGTGCCCGGTGCGCCGGTGCTCCAGATCGAAGACCTCAGGAAGTATTACAAGGTCGGCGGCAGCGAAGTGTTCGGCTCGAGCGAGGGCCGCGTCGTCAAGGCCAACGAGACGATCTCCTTCATGGCCCGCGAATCCGAGACCGTCGCTATCGTCGGCGAATCCGGCTGCGGAAAATCGACCCTGGCCAAGGTGCTGCTCGGCCTCGAAACGGCAAGCTCCGGCCGCGTTAAGCTCGGCAACAAGGAGATCCAGTCGACCGGGATCGAGAAGCGCAGCGTCGACACGGTGTCGTCGATCCAGATGGTGTTCCAAAATCCGTTCGACACGCTCAATCCCAGCCATTCGGTCGGTTCGCAGATCATCCGTACGCTGGAAAAGTTCAATGTCGGCAACACGGTGGCCGACCGCCGCAAGCGGATGCTGGAGTTGCTCGACCTGGTGAAGCTGCCGAGGGCGTTCGAGTCGCGCAAGCCGCGCCAGCTTTCAGGTGGCCAGAAACAGCGCATTGGCGTGGCGCGGGCTTTTGCAGGCGACGCCAAGGTGGTGGTGGCCGACGAGCCGGTCTCGGCATTGGATGTGTCAGTGCAAGCGGCGGTGACCGAGCTGCTGATGGATATCCAGCGCAAGAACAAGACGACGATGCTGTTCATCAGCCACGATCTGTCGGTGGTGCGCTACATCGCCGACCGCGTCGTCGTCATGTATCTCGGCTATATCGTCGAGCAAGGCACGACCGACCAGATCTTTTCGCCGCCCTATCACCCCTACACCGAGGCGCTGCTGTCGGCGATCCCGATCGCCGACACCAGCGTGGTGAAAAGGCACATCGTGCTTGAAGGCGACATTCCGTCGGCAATGAACCCGCCCTCGGGCTGTCCGTTCCAGACGCGCTGCGGCTATAAGAAGCTGGTGCCGGACAATCTTTGCGAAACCAAGGTGCCGCCGGTCAAGCATCTCGGCGACGGCCATATGAGCCTGTGCTGGCTGGCCGACGACGTGCTGGCGAAAATGGAGCCGGTGATCAAATTCGACAAGGAGCACGCCGCGAATGAGGGCGTGCCGGACGATGCGTCGCACGGTACTGGTCCGGGCTTTGCCGGTGATCCGCCCAAGCGTCCACACGGCAAGACCGGCAGCGCGGAAGCTGATGCCGAGGGCGAGGTAGCGGAGAATGGAGAAGCGGTCGCCAAAGCCCGCCGTCATGAGGTTCGCGACGAGGTTTCAGAGACCGGCGGCACCTCAAGCTCTGCCGATAGCGCGTCGGCACCAATCATGCCGCCGACAGTCGGCGACGGCCGCCAGGCGGACGACGCCACGCGCAAGCCACGCAAACCCAAGGGCGGCTGAGAGCCGTTAGTAGGCTAGGGCGCGCATTGCCGTAGCTGAGCGGCGTAGTCCTGCGCCATCTGCTCCGTGGCGTGCGCATAGCGCTGCACGTCGGCGTCGCCGCGACTGCCGCGCTTGTAGGCATTCCAGCCGAGATAGTAGGCGAGATACAGATTGTATGTGTCGTTGCGGGCGACGCCGAGCGTGTCGGCGGTCTTGGAATGATACCAGCCGACAAAATCCACGGCATCGGCAAACCTGGTGCGGCGCGCCGCCCAGCTGCCGGTCTCGTTCTGGTATTGCGCCCAGGTCCCGTCGAGTGCCTGCGAGAAGCCGGTGGCGCTGGAGATATGTTTCCAGGGAATGAAGCCCAGCAGCTTGGTGCGCGGCGGCCTGGCATTGCTCTTGAAGCCGGACTCCTTGCGCACCGTCGCCATCAGCACGGGAACCGGCACACCGTACTTCTGCTCGGTGCGTTGTGCCGCCGCCTGCCAATTGTCGAACCAGCCGTCATTCTGGTCGAAAACGGCGCACACATCGTTGATGTGGTTCGGCGGCGTCGCGCAGGCCGAAAGCGCCAGCGGCACGGCAATCGCTACAATTTTACTAAAACTCGACCTACGCATTGGAAAAGCATTAGGCCGAAAACATAAAAGGAATCTTGCTGTCTTCCTTAACGGCTCATCGGCCGCTTTGGCCGACACTGAACAGGTATAAATATTCCGACGTTTGCTGTCGCTTTTACCGACGTGAAATTCTCACAATGGCGCCTTGGCTAAAATCACGCCCGCAGGTGGCGGATTCTTGACAGCCCGATGCTCATGCCGGCGCTTTGATGCGCCGCATGAGCGAACCAAGACGCAAGCGCGGCGCCGAGCGAACCAGCAACAGGGGACCGACCGCCATCCCACAACTGCCGCTCAGGCGGGTGACAAACCCTTATCCGCCGATGGCGATGCTCTCGGCCGACCAGATCGAGGCGATCCATGAAGCCTCTATGCATATTTTGGAGAATTTCGGCATCGAGGTGATGAGCCTGCGGGCACTGTGGCTATTCGAGAAGGCCGGGGCCAAGGTCGATCATGCCTCGATGAACGTCCGCATCGATCGCGGCATGATCGAGGAAGCGCTGAAGACGACGCAGTCCAGCTATACGCTTACGCCGCGCAATCCCGCCCATGCCGTCCACCTCGGCGGCAATACCATCAACTTCACGCTTGTCGCCGGGCCGCCGAATGTGCACGACATGGAGCGCGGCCGCCGTGCCGGCAATTTGCGCGATTATTCCGATCTCGTCCGGCTGGCGCAGCATTTCAACTGCATCCACATGCTAGGCAACCAGGTCTGCGCGCCGGTGGAATTGCCGGCGAATTCCCGTCACCTCGACACCTATTTCGCCAATCTGACACTGACCGACAAAAGCTTTCACGTCTCGGCCATCGGTCGCGGCAGGGCGCTCGACGGCATCGAAATGATGGCAATCGCGCGCGGACTGACGCCTGACGGGATGCGCGACGATCCCGGCGTCACCACGATCATTTCGGTCAACTCGCCGCGCCGCTTCGACGAGATGATGGCCGAGGGGCTGATGACAATGGCCGAGTTCGGCCAGTCGGTGGCGGTAACGCCATTCACACTGATGGGGGCGATGAGCCCGGTGACGCTTGCCGGCGCGCTCGCCCAGCAGAATGCCGAGGCGCTGTTCGGCGTGGTGCTGACGCAGCTCGTCCGCCCCGGCGCGCCGGTGATGTATGGCGCCTTCACCTCCAATGTCGATATGAAATCGGGAGCGCCGGCTTTTGGCACGCCTGAAAACACCAAGGCGAATATAGCGTCCGGACAGTTGGCGCGGCGCTACAAGCTGCCTTACCGCACGACGCCGGGCTCGGCTTCCAATGCCGCCGACGCGCAAGGCGCCTATGAGACGCTGATGGCGCTGTGGGGCGCGGTGCTCGGCCACGGCAACCTCATTTACCACGCCGCCGGCTGGCAGGAGGGCGGGCTGACTGCGTCGTTCGAAAAGTTCATCATCGACGTCGAGATGATCCAGCACATGATGGAGTTTTTGCGCCCGATCGAAGTCAACGAGGCCGAGCTCGCCGTCGAAGCTCTGGGTGCGGTACCGACCGGCGGCCACTTCTTCGGCGAGCCGCACACGTTGGAGCGCTACGCCACGGCCTTCTACCAGCCTATGCTGTCCAACTGGCAAAATTTCGAGGCCTGGCAGGAGGCTGGCGGGCTCGATGCCACGGCGCGGGCGACGAGGCTTTGGAAGAAGGCGCTGGAGGACTATGTCGAGCCGGTGATGGAAATCTCCAGGCGCGAAGCGCTGGAGGCATACGTGGCCAAGCGCAAGGAAGCGATCGGGCAAAGCGAGCCGTGATGATCGAAGGCTCGCGCTCGTGGGGCTCCTCCCCGAATTCATCGTTTCCATCCAACTCGTTGACGTCAGAGAGAATCCCATGAAATCGCATGCAAAGGTCGTGGTTATCGGTGGTGGCGTCGTCGGGTGCTCCGTGCTGTTCCATCTGGCCCGGCACGGCTGGACCGACATCGTGCTTCTGGAGCGCGATGAATTGACCTCCGGCTCGACCTGGCACGCCGCCGGCGGCATGCACACCATCAATGGCGATCCCAATGTCGCCAAGCTGCAGAAATACACAATCTCGCTCTACAAGGAGATCGAGGAACTGTCCGGCCAGGCGACCGGCGTGCATTTGACTGGCGGCGTCTTGCTGGCAGCGACGGAGGCGCGGCTCGACTGGCTGCGCGGCGTCGTCGCCAAGGGCCGCTATCTCGGCATCGAGCTCGAGGAGATATCGCCTGACGAGGCGGCCGAGCTGATGCCGTTGCTCGATCCCAAGCAGTTCGTCGGTGCCGTGCGCAACAAGGAGGACGGTCATCTCGATCCGTCCGGCGTTACCCATGCCTACGCCAAGGCGGCGAGGAAGCTTGGTGCCGAGGTCGAGCGTTTCACCAAGGTCGAGGACATTGTGCGGCGCGCCGACGGGTTGTGGCGTGTCATCACCAACAAGGGTGAGGTGGTGGCCGAGCATGTGGTCAACGCGGGCGGCCTGTGGGCGCGCGAGGTCGGCCGCATGGTCGGGCTGGAGCTGCCGGTGCTGGCGATGGAGCACATGTACCTGATCACCGAGGACATGCCGGAAGTCGCCGCCTGGAACCAGAAGACCGGTACCGAGATCATCCATGCAGTCGATTTCGACGGGGAGCTCTATCTGCGTCAGGAGCGCGGCGGCATGCTCATGGGCACTTACGAAAAGGCCAACAAGCCATGGTCCGAGTTCCAGACGCCATGGAATTTCGGCCACGAACTGCTCGAACCCGACATCGACCGCATCGCACCGTCGCTGGAGGTTGGCTTCCGGCATTTCCCGGCATTCCAGAACACCGGCATCAAGCAGATCATCAACGGACCCTTCACCTTCGCGCCGGACGGCAATCCGCTGGTCGGGCCGGTGCGCGGCCTGCCGGGGTTCTGGGTGGCCTGTGGTGTCATGGCGGGGTTCTCGCAGGGCGGCGGCGTCGGCCTGGCGCTGTCGAACTGGATGATCGAGGGCGATCCCGGCGCCGACATCTGGGCGATGGATGTGTCGCGCTACGGCGACTGGGCGACGATGGCCTATACCAACGCCAAGGTGCGCGAGAATTATTCGCGGCGGTTTTCGATCCGCTTCCCGAACGAGGAGTTGCCGGCTGGGCGACCGCTCAAGACGACGCCGGTCTATGATCTGCTGTCGGCCGAGGGCGCGCAATGGGGCGTCGCCTATGGGCTGGAAGTGCCGCTGTGGTATGCGCCCGAAGGGGTCAAGGACGAATTCTCCTGGCGCCGCTCGAGCGACTTCGAGCATGTCGCGAAAGAAGTGGAGACAGTTCGGCAACGCGTTGGTCTGTCGGAAATCTCGTCATTCGCCAAATACAGAGTCACCGGTTTGGGCGCAGCAACCTGGCTCGACAGTATGCTCGCGTGCAAATTGCCAAGGCCCGGCCGCATGACGCTAGCGCCGATGCTGAAGGAAGACGGCAGGTTGATCGGCGATTTCACGCTGGCCAACCTCGGCGGTCCAAATTCTGCAAGTAAGGATTGGTTCCTGGCCGGCAGCGGTGTCGCCGAGCAGTACCACATGCGCTGGTTCGAAGCGCATCTGCCGAAGGACGGCTCTGTTAGCATCGAGGCGCTGGGAGCAAAACTCACCGGCCTGTCGATCGCCGGGCCGACCGCGCGGAACCTTCTTGAAAAGGTCACACGGTCGGACGTGTCGAATACGGCCTTTCCGTTCATGGCCATCAGCAAAATGGACGTCGGCATGGCGCCATGCCTGGTCGGGCGGGTCAGCTACACCGGCGATCTCGGCTACGAAATCTGGGTCGCGCCGGAATATCAGCGCGCCGCCTATCAGACGCTGATGGCCGCGGGGGAGGAATTCGGCATCGGCCTGTTCGGCTCGCGCGCGCTCAACGCATTACGACTTGAGAAGAATTACGGCTCATGGGCGCGCGAATACCGGCCGATCTATGGACCGTTGGAAGCCGGGCTCGACCGCTTCGTCGCCTACGGCAAGCAAGCCGATTTCATCGGCAAGCAAGCGGCGTTGGCCGAGCGCAAGCAAGGCGGCAGACTGCGGCTGCGGGCCTTTGTCGTCGATACTGTCGATGCCGACGTCATCGGCGACGAGCCAATCTGGTACGGCGGTGCCGTGCGCGGTTGGGTCACGTCGGGCGGCTACGCGCATCATTCGAAAAAGTCCGTCGCCATCGGCTATGTGCCGAAAGAGATTGCCGACGAAGCCGACGGCTTCGAGATTGAGCTTCTGGGCAAACGCCACGCTGCGCGCATGCAGCCGATCCCGCTGTTCGACGCGAATTTCGAGCGGATGCGTGGGTGACGTTTCAGGCACCGCGGCGGTTGTCCAGCGCCAGGGCGCCGGCGCCGGCAAACACCAGATAGAGGAAGATGAAGCAGAACGAGATCGCCGAATCGCCGCCATTGTTGACCGGGAAGAAACCCTGCGGCATGTGCGCCATGAAATAGGCGATCGCCATTTCGCCGCAGAGAAGGAACGCCACCGGCCTGGTCAAAAGCCCCAATGCCAGCAGGATGCCACCGGCGAATTCAAGTAGGGCAGCGGTCAGCGTCAGCCCGGTCAGAGCGCCCGCGTGATCGCTGACGGGAAAATTGAACAGTTTCTGGGTACCATGCTCGATGAACTGCAGCGCCGTCATGATGCGCAATGCGGCCAAAGCCTGCGGCTGATATCTGGCAAGACCGTCAAAAAGCTTCATCTAAAACTCCATTTTACCCCTCCCGGACCGGCCATAAATTATCGCCCGGAAATGGACTACTCACTTCCCATGGCCTGCCATCAACAATCGGTGATTGAAAATGATTCCCCAGTCTGACTTTCATATGTGCTCTCTCTATGGTTGCATTTACATATCTATGGTTGTATTGATGCATAGATACTCCAGACACGTGGGTTCACTTCGCCACGAAAAAAGTCGTCATCAGCCTATTCGCAATCCTTGCAGGTACCAGCTTCGCCATGGCCGGGGACGCCGGCTGTGATGCCTTCAAATGGCCGGTGACACGCGAGCAGGCATTGTTTCCGGCATTGCCCTCCGCACAGTCCGGCGGTGCCCTGACGATCGGGCAGGCGGTGGATTTCACGCTCGCAGCGGTCGATACGATCGGCTTTGCTGTTCCGCCGGAACGTGCGCCTGCAGCCGGTACATTCGGCGCGACGGCAAGCGTGGCCGTGCCCCTGGAGGGAGAGCTCCAGATCAGCCTGTCTAATGAGGCCTGGATCGATGTCGTTCAGGACGGCAAAGCCGTGAAGTCGGCGGGGTTCAGTGGTATGAAGACCCGTCCGGGGATCCGCAAGAGCGTGCGCTTTAAGCTGGCCGCCGGCCCGGCGACTATCCAGCTCAGCGGCGCCAAGAAAGAGACCCTCAAGGTTGCGGTGCTGGCGCCGGAATGACTTTGCGCCCTGAGACAATTCATTTGCTCGCATCGCACCAACGGTGCGGTGCGGCTGTTCAATTTTGATAGGTATCGGGCTGGTTCAGCGTCCCGGCGCGATCAGCGCGAAATGCGGGCGAACCGCCGCCATGGGCACGATAGATTTCGCCTAAAGAACGTCACCCGGATCGAATGGTACTCCGGCTCCCCGAAGCTCTTTCGCTAACTCGCGCTCCCAATTCTTGCCGTCGCCGAACGACACATAGCCGATGCCATCAAAGTCTGAAGGTCTCTCAACACCCTCGCCCATGAGTGCGCAGACGTTCTTTGATTCGAGCTTGCCGATGAAAAATCCTAGCTCGAACACTACGTTTTGTCGGGCTCGCTTTCCTGGGGTTGCACCCGCCAAGCCACCAACGTCTTCCGGCATCATGAGAACGACGGCGAACGAAGCACCCTCGGCTACCTCTTGGAACTTCGTCAGGAGCGATCTGCCCGCATTAGCACTCCGGTGAAGGATAATCGGTTCAAGCTTGAGGCGTCGCAAGAACACCTCGACTTCGTTCAGCGAACTTTTGTCGCGTCCATGAACGACAAACACCTTCCGCGATTTAGGTTGTGGCACTTCTGGTGGCTCCTTAACGGGCATCGCTGTAGATGAGCCGAGAGCCGCGCCCAAATCGCGCACCTGATCAGCGGTGAGTTGACCAACGGCTTTGTCAAATAGCGCTGGGTGAACGTTGCGAACACTTCGCACCGGGTCGCCAAAAAGAATTCTCGTGCCCAGTCCTGTGCTTACCGCATTCTTTGGCACCAGTTTGCCGTCGAGCATCTTCAAACCTTCGGTGTCCAACGCGATCCAAAAATCCATGCGGTTTTGAGCACTGACGTCGTTCAAAATTCCGTTGGGATAGTTCCTGTCCAAGTTCCCCGCTTTCTGGACAAGAAAAATATCCAACCGCTCCCCGTCCAAAGTCAATTCGGATGAGTTAGCTACCGCAAATCTTGCCAGCGCCATTGCACGCGCGAGACGGCCTCCCTTGTCTCGCCCAGCATCTATACCGTCGAGCCCAATCTCCAATATGAGTTGATCAAACTCAGAATGGCCTAGCGAGGCCAAAATGTTGCAAGCGCCGAGCACAAGCTTTCGCGCCAATTTGAATTCAAGCATAACTTCAATGCCTCGCCCAAAACCTCAGGCGCAACAATATACGAAGCGCCGAACGAACCGTAACCGATTTGGGACACGTTAACAAAAAGCACAAGGAAAAAACCTTGGCCGATCAGGCCAAAGCTCATTGGTTAGGGTTGATTTATTTCACAAATCGTCATCAGCCTATTCGCAATCCTTGCAAGCACCAGCTTTGCTATGGCCGATGATGCTGCGCCACCTTTAAATGGCAGGTTGCGCGTGAGCAGGCGCTGTTTGCGGCCGCGCACGCCGCGCCAAGAGGCGTAACAGAACGGCCAAGGCTCTAATCGCCACTGGATGACAGTTCAGTGGCAGGTCACTGGCACTCGTGCCGGTTAATACGATCAGCTTTGCCGTGCCGCCGGAACATACGCCCGCAGCCGGCACGTTCGGCGCGACGGCAAGCGTGACAGTGCCGCCGGAGGCGAGCTCCAGATCAGCCTGTCCGGCGAGGGCTGGGTCGATGTCGTTCAGGACGGCTATGCCGTCGCTCGGTCGATTTCAGCGGCGTGAAACCCTGTCCTGGCATTCGCAAAAGCGTGCGTTTCACGCTTGCGGCGGGTGCGGCGACCGTCCAACTCAGCGGCGCCAAAAAGGCCGGTCTCAAAGTTGCGGTGCTGATGCTGGAATGATCCAGCAGCAGCACTCGGTTGGTCAGGACGCCTACCGCACCGGCGCCATCAGCGCGAAATGGGCACCTTGCGGGTCTGTGCACTGTACGATCCAGCTGCCGCCGGGGACCTCCATCGGACCCATCAGGATCTTGCCGCCATTGTCGGTGACGCGCTTGGCTGCCGCGTCGATGCCGGGCACGTTGAAATAGAACTGCCAGACCGGCGCCGGGATCTGCTCGGGCTTGTTCATCATGCCGCCAACGGGCTCGCCGCCGAAGGCGAAAAGCTGGTAGACGCCCATCGGACCCATGTCCATGGCGTCGCCCTTCTCCCAGCCGAACTGGCTGGAATAGAAATCGAACGCCGCCTTCCAGTCTGACGTGTAGAGCTCATGCCAGCCGATGTTGCCGGGGGTCGCCAACGGTAGCGGCGGCTGGTCGGGGCCGCTGGGCTGCAGGAAGTTGAACATCGCGCCTTGCGGGTCTGCAACGACGGCGAAGCGGCCGACGCCAGGAATGTCGTCGGGTTCGCGGTGAACCGCGCCACCAGCCTTCTTGAGGGAGGCCGTTGCGGCATCGACGTCCCTGGTGAGGATATAACCGACCTAGGCCGGCGGCATGCCCATCTTGCGCGCGTCATCGGGCAGCGTCATCAACCCGCCGACGCCGCGCTCGCCGACATTCATGACGATATAGCGCGGCATGCCCTGGGCCCCTTCGAAAGGCTGCCCCCTCCAGCCCACCACGGAGGTGTAAAACGCCTCGGCGGCGTCGAGATCGGTGGTCATCAGCTCGTACCAGAAGAAGGGCATGGGGGACTGTGGCATTGTCGTGCTCCTTGCGGTTTGTACATCGATCATGCGCGATCCATTCTAGGACGATCTTCACGACGAAAATCCGACAGCGGCCAAAAAAGATGACGGCAAATTGGAAATGTTACCGGGTTGCGCGCCCTGCGGTTTTCGACTTTGCTCTCAGTCAACGAGGGGTTGTTGATCCATGCGCCGGATGTCGCTCATTCCCTGACCAGAGCGGACCATCACCAGTCTAAGGCCTATCCCGCTGCCCGGAATGGTTGTGGAAGGCGTGGTGCGAAGCGAGGGGTCAGATCCAAGCAGCTATGGCTTCACGAGCAATCACCTCTACCGTGCATTCGAGACTGAGCAATAGGAAATGCGAACAGTCGTCTGTCGGCCCGGGTATTGATCGCAACCAGTGCGAGTTCTCGACTCGGAGGAGGGGCCATCTATAGGAGGCTTGCCCGCCAGAGCCAATCAATGGGATTGAGCTGCTAGCGCTGACATGGGTCACTCCCAACATGTCGTCATGAGCCGAAAGTGCTAGCACTCCGTGGAAGTTGATCTTGAGGGTTCGTTCGGATGCCCCGACGAAGAAGTCGCCTTCGACGGCCAATTCAAAGTAGTTGTCGGATTTCAGACGTCACACCTGACAGGCAGCCAGCGGTAAATCTTCCACAGGCTCCCACCGCTGAACCGCCTCCTGAACAATGTCCATCACCTTCTCCAATGTTTGAAAATCGCGCACGATGCTCAAGCGCCTACCGCCCCGTAAGCGCTTTCGAACAGCTTGTCGCCACTGGTAGCCAATTCTGGGCGCCGCATCCATTGAGGCGCAACGGACGGTGCTCAAAAACATGAGTGCATTTATCATGTTTTTATCGAGAGGTTTCAGCAGTTGCGCCGAAAATTGACCAATTGATAAAAAAATAAAACGTGCTAGCCTTCCCCAAAACAAGAACATGGGGAACTGACGATGCCAGAAGGCCAGTTCAAGCAAGGCATTGCCGGCGGGCGGCTCTCGCCGGACCAATATGCCGACAATTTCGCCGACCTGCACCCGCCGCTCGATCATCACGAGGCGCTGGTCGAGTCCGACCGCTGCTATTTCTGCTATGATGCGCCGTGCATGAATGCATGCCCGACCTCGATCGACATCCCGCTGTTCATTCGCCAGATTTCGACGGGCAATCCGATCGGCTCGGCCAAGACTATTTTTGACCAAAACATTTTGGGCGGCATGTGCGCCCGCGTCTGCCCGACCGAGACGCTATGCGAAGAAGTCTGCGTGCGCGAGGTGGCCGAAGGCAAGCCGGTGCAGATTGGTCGCCTTCAGCGCTACGCCACCGATGTCGCCATGGCCGAAAACAAGCAGTTCTACAAGCGCTCCGAACCGACCGGCAAAACGGTCGCCGTGGTCGGCGCCGGACCGGCCGGGCTTGCGGCCGCGCATCGGCTTGCCCGTCATGGCCACGACGTGACCATCCTGGAAGCCCGCCCGAAGCCCGGCGGCCTCAATGAGTACGGTATAGCCGCCTATAAAAGCGTCGACAATTTTGCCCAGGCCGAAGTCGACTATGTCACGTCGATCGGCGGCATCGACATCCAGAACGGCAAGGCGCTCGGCCGTGATTACCAGCTGTCGGACCTGACCAGGAATTACGATGCGGTGTTCCTCGGCATGGGGCTTGCCGGCGTCAATGCCTTGCGAGCGGATGGCGAGGAGGCCCCGGGCGTCAGCAATGCTGTCGAGTTCATTGCCGAGCTTCGTCAGGCCAGTGATCTGGCCAGCCTGCCGGTCGGCCGGCGTGTTGTCGTCATCGGCGGCGGCATGACGGCGATCGACGCGGCGGTGCAATCGAAGCTGCTCGGAGCCGAAGAGGTGACGATCTGCTATCGGCGCGGCCCGGAGCACATGAATGCCTCCGAATTCGAGCAGGATCTGGCTGCAGCCAACGGCGTCATCATCCGGCACTGGTTGCAGCCGAAGCGGGTCATTGCCGACGCTGGCAAGGTGTCGGCGATCGAGCTCGAATACACCGCGATGGACGGCGACCGGCTCGTCGGCACCGGCGAGCGGCTGACGTTGACCGCCGACCAGGTGTTCAAGGCGATCGGCCAGAGTTTTGTCCCGGCTGCGCTCAACGGCAGCGGTGCGGAGGTCGCGCTGGAAGCCGGCCGCATCAAGGTCGATGCGGAAGGGCGCACCTCGCTGCCAAACGTCTGGGCCGGCGGCGACTGCATTTTCGGCGGCGATGACTTGACTGTTTCAGCTGTCGCGCAAGGCCGCGATGCGGCGGAGAGCATTCATCGGGCACTGACCTCGAACGGGAGGGCATGAGCATGGCAGACATCCGCAACAATTTCGTCGGCATCAAGTCGCCGAACCCGTTCTGGCTGGCTTCGGCGCCGCCGACCGACAAGGCCTATAACGTCATCCGCGCCTTCAAGGCGGGCTGGGGCGGCGTGGTATGGAAGACGCTCGGCGAAGAGGGCCCGCCGGTGGTCAACGTCAACGGTCCGCGCTACGGCGCGATCTGGGGCGCCGACCGTCGTCTGCTCGGCCTCAACAACATCGAGCTGATCACCGACCGCGACCTGCAGGTCAATCTGCGCGAGATCAAGCAGGTCAAGATGGACTGGCCCGACCGGGCGATCGTCGTCTCGCTGATGGTGCCTTGCGAGGAGCATGCCTGGAAGGCGATCTTGCCGGTAGTCGAGGAGACAGGCGCCGACGGCATCGAACTCAATTTCGGCTGCCCGCACGGCATGTCGGAACGCGGCATGGGTGCGGCAGTCGGCCAGGTGCCGGAGTACATCGAAATGGTGGTGCGCTGGTGCAAGGCCAACACCCGCATGCCTGTCATCACCAAGCTGACGCCCAACATCACCGACATACGCAAGCCGGCACGCGCTGCCCTTGCCGGCGGCACCGACGCGGTATCGCTGATCAACACCATCAATTCGATCACCGGCGTCAATCTCGATAGTTTCGCACCGGAGCCGACGATCGACGGCAAGGGTTCGCATGGCGGCTATTGCGGCCCGGCGGTGAAGCCGATCGCCATGAACATGGTGGCCGAGATCGCGCGCGATCCGGAAACGCATGGCCTGCCGATCTCCGGTATCGGCGGCATTACCACCTGGCGCGACGCCGCCGAGTTCATGGCGCTCGGCGCCGGCAATGTGCAGGTGTGCACGGCGGCGATGACCTATGGCTTCAAGATCGTGCAGGAGATGATCGCCGGCCTGGAAAACTGGATGGACGAGAAGGGCCATGCCTCGCTGGACGACATCGTCGGCCGCGCCACGCCCAACGTCATCGACTGGCAGTATCTCAACCTCAACTACGTCGCCAAGGCGCATATCGACCAGGACGCCTGCATCAAATGCGGCCGCTGCCACATCGCCTGCGAGGACACCTCGCACCAGGCGATCACCAGCATGGTCGACGGCGTCAGGCATTTCGAGGTGATCGAGGCCGAATGCGTCGGCTGCAATCTCTGTGTCAATGTCTGTCCGGTCGAGAATTGCATCACCATGGAGCCGCTGGCGGCCGGCGTGATCGACCAGCGCACCGGCAGGCCGGTGTCGCCGATCTATGCCAACTGGACGACGCATCCGAACAATCCGATGGCCAAGGTGGCGGCGGAGTAGCATTGCGGAAAAAAAACGGCGTTCATGGGCGCCGCTTTTTAACTTTCCTATTGCAGATAAAAGTTATCCACGATAATCTATATCCATGAACAGGAGAGCGAAATGAAGCTGGGCGAAGGGGTCGAGGCGGCTATTCATTGCGCCGCTATGCTTGCCGGCGTTGATGGCGCCGCGACCTTGCCAGGTGCTGCCATGGCCGAAGCGTTCGGGCTGTCGCCGAGCTATCTGCTTAAGCATCTCAACGCGCTGACTGCGTCCGGCATTCTGGATTCAGTGCCGGGGCCGTCCGGCGGCTACCGGCTGGCGCGGCCGGCGGAGCGCATAACGCTGCTCGATATCGTGCTGGCCGTCGAGGGGCGTGAACCGGCGTTCCGCTGCGCCGAAATCCGCCAGCGCGGCCCAGCGAAGCTCGATGCCTCGGTCTATGTCAAACCCTGCGGCATCAACGTAGCCATGCTGAAGGCCGAGCGTGCCTATCGCGCCGCGCTCGCCGACGCCCGGCTGTCCGACATCGTTGCAGAATACACGGCCGATGCCGATCCCCGTTCGGTCGCCGCGAACTGCGCCTTCGTCGAGCGCCATCGGCGGCCGCAGAAATCAAGTTCAACCAAGCAAGCATGAAAGGCTACAGACGATGAAACAGAGGCTGCAATTTTTCGGCGCGGCGCCGGAGATCATGAAGGCGGTGTCGGCGCTCAACAAGGCAGTCGACGAATGCGGGCTCGAAAAAAGCCTGTTGCATCTGATCAAGCTCAGGGCGTCGCAGATCAACGGCTGCTCGTATTGCGTCGAGATGCATAGCCGCGAAGCGCGCCGCGACGGCGAAAGCGAGCAGCGGCTCTATCTCGTCTCCGCCTGGAAGGAATCGCCGCTGTTTTCAGAGCGCGAACGCGCGGCCTTGGCCTGGACCGACGCGCTGACCAGGATTGCCGACAACGGTGTGTCGGACGAACTCTATGCAAGGACGCTCGAATATTTCTCGGAAGAGGAGCTGGTCAAGCTCTCGGTGGCGCTCGGCATGATCAACACCTGGAACCGGCTTTGCGTTCCGTTCCATGCAATCCATCCGATGCCAGCGGTCTTGGCCGCCTGAGGACAAGGTGCGCGGCCTTGCGCCGCGCGCCTCTTTTCTGCCCAAGGACCCCCGACAGCATGTTTTTAAACTTTGATAGTGAGATCCTATTCGCCGCCCGCCTGCTGCTTGGCGGCGCCTTTGTCTTTGCCGGCCTGCGCAACATCCAGAATGCGGCGTTGGTGAGCCAATTGATGACGACGCGCGGCGTGCCGCAGGCACGGCCGGTGCTGTGGCTGGGGATCGTCCTGCAGATCATCGCCGGAGCACTGGTGATCGCGGGCATCTGGACCGCTCCGGCGGCGGCATGCCTGATCCTGTTCCTGATCGTCGCCACGCCGATGTTCCATAACTTCTGGGATCATCAGGGCCCGGAGCGCGCGTCCCGCATCAATGGCTTTGTCGGCAACGTCGCGCTGGCCGGAGGATTTCTGGCGCTGATCGCGCAGTCGCTTTGACAACGACTGATGCCTCTTGGAGGCAGCCGCTCACGCCGCATACCGCAAGCCGCCGTCGCAGGTCAGGATCTGGCCGGTGACGAAGCTGTTCGAAACCAGGAACGCGATCGCCTCGGCGACGTCCTCGGCGCGGCCGATGCGGCCGACCGGCGTCCTGCCGGCATAATCGGCAAACACCGCATGGCGCTGTTCATCGGGTAAAAAGTCCCACCAGGGCGTGTCGATGACACCTGGCGCCACGACATTGACGCGTAACGGCTTCAGCTCCATTGCCAGGATCGGCACCACGGTCAGCAGCATGCCGTTGACGGCGGCGATGCCGGCGACACCCGGCGCCGACAATTGCGCCGACACCGCCGAGATGAAAGTCACCGAGCCGCTCTTGTTCAGCGTCGGCAAGGCGGCCTGCAGGCAGGAGAGCTGTGGCCGGACTTTCTCGTCGACGCCGCCGCCGATGTCGGTCAGGTCAAGCGTTTCGAACGCGCCGAGGCCCTTGCCGCCGCTGGCGGCCAGCACCAGGTGATCGAAAGGGCCGAGATCGCTGAAGAACCGGCGAACCTCGTCCGGCTTCGCGGCGTCGAAGGCAGCTTTTTCGACTGTGCCGCCAAGGCTTTGCCATGCGTTGTCGAGCTTTTCCCTGCTGCGCCCGGTGATCGTCACCTTCATCCCCGGGCCGAGCAGCTTTGTCGCGGTGGCGAGGCCGATGCCGGAGGAGCCGCCGACGATCACGGCGTGCTGCGTTTTCTCGATCATGAATTTTCTTTCTTCGATGTTGCGGAAGCGGGTGCGAGCCCGACAAGGCCGAGGCTCAATTCGCGCAACTGCTGCCTCGCCTTAGCGTCATAGGCTTGCGCATCGGCGCGGGATTTTCTTTGGCCGTCGAAATAGAGGCCGCTTCGCCCCTCAAGCGCCGGCGATGTGGCGAGGTTGATGATGGCCTCGGCGCCGGTTTCGACGGAGCTCCAGGGTGTGATGCCCGCCTGCCGCACCATCGTAGTGTTCATGTAGCTTGCCGGATGCAGGCTGTTGACCGTGACACCGGTGCCGTTCAGCTGCTCCGCCAGATCGATGGTGAACATGATCTGCGCCAGCTTGCTCTGGCAGTAGGCACGGACGCCGCCATAGGAGCGGGTCAGCATGACGTCGTCGAAGTCGATCGCCTGCTGGCCGGCCGAGGCGACGTTGACGATGCGCGCCGGCACGCTGGACTTGAGCAGCGGCAGCAGCTCCGTGGTGAGCAGGAAACCGGCGAGATAGTTGACGGCAAAGCGCAACTCGTAGCCGTCGGCGCTGACCTGCCGTTTCGCGTTTGGGCCGGCGGTGCCGACGCCGGCATTGTTGATGAGGACATCGAGCCGCTTGGTCCTTGCGCGCACGGCCTCGGCGAGGCGGCGAACTTCCGCCAGGGAGGAGAGATCGGCGACCAGCAGCTCGGCCTTGCCGCCGGCGGCTTCGATTTCGGCCCCGATCGCCTTGCCCCTTGTCGCGTCGCGGCCATGCACCAGGATGCGCGCACCGCCGGCGCCGAGCCTTTGCGCGACGACGCGGCCGACGCCGTCGGTAGACCCTGTGATGAGGATTGTCTTGTTTTTCAGTTCCATGTTCGGAGCCTCCATCTCGTAGCTCTGAGCGGAAAGATGGGGCACCAGCCACTTGCCAAACAGTTCAAACTTTATCCTGGTATCGGTACTGCTATAATAGCGCCGATGGATTCCACCACGCATTCCGCCGAAGACAGCCGCCGCCGCGAGCTTGGCGCCTTCCTGCGCTCGCGGCGCGAAAGGCTGACGCCTTCGGCCACCGGCATATCGACCGGATTGCGCCGGCGCACGCCCGGGCTGCGGCGTGAGGAAGTGGCGATGATCGCCGGCGTCGGCACGACCTGGTACACCTGGCTGGAGCAGGGCCGCGACGTTCGGCCATCGGCAGAGGTGCTGACGGCGCTCAGCCGGGCGCTGCGCCTGGACACGGCCGAGCAACGGCATCTGTTCATCCTTGCCGGCCGACCGCAGCCGGAGCGTCGCGTCGACGCGCCGGAAAAAGTCGATAGCCCGTTACTGCACATGCTGCAGAGCCTGGTCCTGCAGCCGGCCTATGTCCTTGGGCGGCGCTGGGACGTGCTGGCCTGGAACTCTGCCGCGGCAGCCGTGTTCGGCGACTATGGTCTGCTGGAGGGCGATGCCCGCAACATCGTCCATATGGTTTTCACCAGCCCGCAGCACCGGCGCCTGCTCGTCGACTGGGAGGAACTGGCGCGTGCCGTGCTGGCGTCATTCCGGGCAGAAAGCGCCAGATATGTCGGCGATCCGGATTTCGAGCGGCTGATCGCGCTGATGACGCGCTCGAGCCCGGAGTTTCGCGCCTGGTGGCCGCTACGCGACGTGGCCCGCAACCTATCGGGTGTGAAGCATGTCCGGCACCCGATAGCGGGCGCCATGGCGTTCGAGCATATGAGCCTGTCGATCGACGACGGCTCGGACATGAAGCTGATCGTCTACACGCCGCTCGCCGAGCAAAACTCGATCGCCAAGCTCGAACAACTGCTGGAGACGCTTCCGGCCGAGCGGCGCAGCGCGTGATGCCCATCGCTTCGCTGAAGCCTCAGCCCTTCGGCTTCAGCCCGTCAATGAACAGTTGCTCGAGAAACCTTGCGGCATCCTCGAAGCGGCCGTCACCGCCGCGATCGGGGCCGAGCACGGCGCGGACCTGGACGTCGAAATCGGCATAGTGCTGCGTCGTCGCCCAGATCGAGAAGATCAGGTGCCAGGGGTCGGTGCGGGCAATCTTGCCGGCGCGCATCCAGCCCTTGATGACGTTGGCCTTCTCGTCGACCAATGTCTTCAATTCGCCCTCCAGCATCGGCATGATGCGCGGCGCGCCCTGCAGGATCTCGTTGGCGAACAGCCGGCTCTCGCGCGGGAAATCGCGCGCCATTTCGAGCTTGCGCCTGATATAGCTGCGCAGTTCGGTCAAGGGATCGCCAATGTCGTCGAGTTCGCGCAGCGGTGCCAGCCAGGTGTCGAGAAGCCGCTGCATCAGCGTCTCGTGGATGTCCTCCTTGCGGCGGAAATAATAGAGCAGGTTCGGCTTCGACATGCCGGCGGCTTCGGCGATCTGGTCGATGGTCGAGCCGCGAAAACCGTTGGTGGAGAAGACTTCGAGCGCTGCCTCTAGGATGAGCTCGCGCTTTTCCAGCTGGATGCGGGTGCGGCGAGGAGCGGAGCTTTCGACCGCCCCCGTCACCTCGAAAAACCTTCGCCGCGAGGAGTGTCTGGACCAATTCTCTGGACCAGTTTTTCTCCGCCCTGTGGAGCGCACTTCGAAAGCCGCATTTCCGCTAGTAATCCCTTGACCGCTGATAAGGCGGTGCTAACGTTTGTCCAACCGGTCAAAAATTTGCGTAGCACGAAAACGCAGCAAAGACCAAGTGTTGGAAAGACCAGGCGTTAGCCGCACCGAAACGGGTTACAAGGGGAAGTCTTGGTCATGTCCAACCGGCTGAAAGTCACGCCGAACGATCTCAGCGCATTCTGGATGCCGTTCACGGCAAACCGGCAGTTCAAGCAGGCGCCGCGCATGTTCGTGTCCGCCAAGGACATGCATTACACGACCAGCGACGGGCGCAAGGTTCTCGACGGCACCGCCGGCCTGTGGTGCGTCAATGCCGGCCACTGCCGTCCGAAAATCACCGAGGCGATCCAGAGCCAGGCGGCAGAGCTCGATTATGCGCCGGCGTTCCAGATGGGTCACCCGATCGTGTTCGAGCTTGCAAATCGGCTGGTCGATATCGCGCCGAAGGGCATGGACCATGTGTTCTTCACCAATTCCGGATCGGAATCGGTCGAGACCGCGCTGAAGATGGCCATCGCCTATCACCGCGCAAAAGGCGAGGGCTCGCGCACCCGCCTGATCGGCCGCGAACGCGGCTATCACGGCGTCAATTTCGGCGGCATTTCGGTTGGCGGCATCGTTACAAACCGCAAGATGTTCGGCACGCTGCTCGGCGGCGTCGATCACATGCCACACACCCATCTGCCGGAAAAGAACTCCTTCACCAAGGGCGTGCCCGAACATGGCGCCGAACTGGCGAACGAATTAGAGCGTATCGTTGCCCTGCACGACGCCTCGACAATCGCCGCCGTCATCGTTGAGCCGGTTGCCGGTTCCACCGGCGTCATCCTGCCGCCGAAGGGCTATTTGCAGAAGCTTCGCGAGATCTGCACCAAGCATGGCATCTTGCTGATTTTCGATGAGGTCATCACCGGCTTCGGCCGTCTCGGCACGCCGTTTGCCGCCGACTATTTCGGCGTCACGCCCGATATCATGACCACCGCCAAAGGCGTCTCCAACGGCGTCATCCCGATGGGCGCGGTGTTCGTGAAGAAGGAAATCCACGACGCCTTCATGACCGGGCCCGAGCACATGATCGAGTTCTTCCACGGCTACACCTATTCGGGCAATCCGATCGCCTGCGCCGCGGCGCTGGGCACGCTCGACACCTACAAGGAAGAGGGGCTGCTGACGCGCGGCGAGGAACTGGCGCCGTACTGGGAGGACGCGCTGCATTCGCTGAAGGGCGAGCCGAATGTCATCGACATCCGCAATATCGGCCTGATCGGTGCGATCGAACTGGCGCCGATCGCCGGCCAGCCGACGAAACGCGCCTTCTCGGCTTTTGTGAAGGCGTTCGAGCGCGGTGCATTGATCCGAACCACCGGCGACATCATCGCGCTGTCACCGCCGCTGATCATCACCAAAGGCCAGATCAACGAATTGATCGACCATGTGCGCGAAGTGCTGAGGGCGGTGGATTGAAGAACCGGGCGCGGATATCCCTCCCCCTTGAGGGGAGGGTGGCCGCGAAGCGGCCGGGTGGGGTCGGTGCGGCAGTGCGCCGACCTGATCTTTTGCTGCGAGGTCGTTTTTGATGCCCCGTACCCGTGTGAGCTTCGAAATGCGCCAAAAGGCACGGGCGCTGCGAGTTCACGCGACCAAGGGCGAATCCCTGCTTTGGTATGAACTGCGCGAGCTGAAATCGGCCGGCATCAAGTTCCGGCGCCAGTGCCCCATCGGACCGTATATCGTCGACTTCGCTTGCCTCGCTGTAAAGCTGGTGGTGGAAGTGGATGGCGACTTGCACGAACAGGAGAAGGGCAAACGGCACGACGCCGTCCGTGATGCCTATCTGCGATCGCTTGGGTTCGATATCTTTCGCGTCGATGAGCCCGATGTCATAAACACCGCTTGGCATGTCGCACAGGTGGTCAAGGAGAAGGTCGCGCGCATGTCAGCCGACCCCACCCGACCGCTTCGCGGCCACCCTCCCCTCGAGGGGGAGGGGGAGGCTGGCGTGCCGCAACCGATGAGGTTTTAGAATATGGCCGCCCCCGGCGAGAATCTGCGAATCAATTCAGACCGTTTGTGGGATTCGATAATGGAGATGGCGAAGATCGGCCCCGGCATCGCCGGCGGCAATAATCGCCAGACCGTTACCGACGAGGACGGCGAAGGGCGGCACCTGTTCAAGCGCTGGTGCGATGAGGCGGGGCTCGAAATGGGCGTCGACGAGATGGGCACGATGTTTGCCCGTCGGGAAGGCGCCGACCCCAGCCTGCCGCCGGTCTATGTCGGAAGCCATCTCGACACCCAACCGACCGGCGGCAAGTATGACGGCGTGCTCGGCGTGCTCGGCGGCCTGGAGGTCGTGCGCTCGCTCAACGATCTCGGCATCAAGACCAAGCACCCGATCGTCGTCACCAACTGGACCAACGAGGAAGGCGCGCGCTTTGCGCCGGCGATGATGGCGTCGGGGGTATTCGCCGGCGTGCTCGACCAGGCCGACGTCTATTCACATGTCGACAAGGACGGCAAGAAATTCGGCGAGGAACTCGAACGGATCGGCTGGAAGGGCACCGAGAAAGTCGGTGACCGCAAGATCCACGCCTTCTTCGAATTGCATATCGAGCAGGGCCCGATCCTCGAGGACGAGGGCATCGACATCGGTGTCGTCACCCATGGGCAAGGGTTGAAATGGCTACAGGTGACGCTGACCGGCAAGGAGGCGCACACCGGCTCGACGCCGATGCCGAAGCGGCGCAATGCCGGGCTCGGCATGGCGCGGGTGATCGAATTGGTGCACGAGATCGCCATGGACTACCAACCCGACGCCGTCGGCGCGGTCGGCCATATGGAGGTCTATCCGAACTCGCGCAACATCATCGCCGGGCGCACCGTCTTCACCATCGACATCCGCTCGCCGGAAAAGGAGGTGCTGGACGCCATGGACGGGCGCATCCGCGAAGGCATCGACACGATCTGCGAGGCGCTCGACATCAAATATCAAATCGAGCAGGTCGGCCATTTCGACCCGGTCACCTTCGACGCGGGCTGCGTCAAGGCTGTGCGGGATGCGGCGGAGCGCTTGGGATATACGCATCGCAATATTGTCTCGGGCGCCGGCCATGACGCTTGCTGGATCAACCGCGTTGCGCCCACCGCAATGGTGATGTGCCCTTGCGTCGACGGTCTCAGCCACAACGAGGCCGAGGAAATCACCAAGGAATGGGCAGCGGCCGGCGCCGACGTGCTGTTCCATGCGGTGGTGGACACGGCGGAGATCGTAGGGTGAGAGGTTTGGGCTGGAGCAGACGGATTCTTGCGAAGAGGGACCCCCACCCTAACCCTCCCCACAAGGGGGAGGGAACTCCTGTCAGCGCCGATTTGCGGCAAATTACCAACGTTTCCAACGCCAAGGTCGTAAGTCGGATTGCGCGGCAGCATTCCCTCCTCCTTGTGGGGAGGGTTAGGGTGGGGGTCCCTCTTCGCAAAAAATTCGTACGCGATTTCTCTGCCTTTGCGGGAAGAGATTGAGGGTGGGGGTACTCGTTTTGGCACCGACCGGTATCGACCCCGCCGCCATCAAACGTGCCAGGGCATTACGCCGAAACATGACGGATGGCGAACGCAAGCTCTGGTCGGAATTGAAAGAGTTCCGTCATCTCTACGGCCTGCATGCCAGGAAGCAGGCGCCAATCGGGCCTTACATTGCGGACTTCGTTCTGCATGAGAAGAACCTCGTCATCGAAGTAGACGGAGAGCATCACTTCACGCCGGAGCAAATGGACAAGGATCGGATACGCGATGCATGGTTTAGCCGGCAGGGCTATCGTGTGCTGCGGTTTTCGACCGGAGATCTGGCGGAATCTTTCGACGGGTGTATCGAAGAGATACTGCGGGAAGTTGGAGTCATGTAGAGGCCATTTACAGCCCCGTTGGTCCTGACCCCACCTGTAACACCAACAAGACGCTCACAAGAAGCGCGAGAGAACAAGGGAACAAGAAAATGACCAAAGTCATCCGAAACGGCACCATCGTCACAGCCGACCGCACCTGGAAGGCCGATGTGCTGATGCAGCACGGCAAGATCGTCGCCATCGGTTCCAATCTTCACGGCGACCATGAGTTCGACGCCAGCGGCTGCTATGTGATGCCGGGCGGCATCGATCCGCACACCCATCTCGAAATGCCGTTCATGGGCACCTATTCGGCCGATGACTTCGAATCCGGCACCCGCGCGGCCCTTGCCGGCGGCACGACGATGGTCGTCGATTTCTGCCTGCCGTCGCCGCAGCAATCGCTGCTCGAGGCCCTGCAGATGTGGGACAACAAGACCTCGAAGGCGTCCTGCGATTATTCCTTCCACATGGCGATCACCTGGTGGGGCAAGCAGGTGTTCGACGAAATGGCCACCGTCGTCGACAGGGGCATTACCTCGTTCAAGCATTTCATGGCCTACAAGGGCGCGCTGATGGTCGACGACGACGAGCTCTATTCGTCGTTCCAGCGCTGCGCCGATCTTGGCGCGCTGCCGCTGGTCCATGCCGAGAATGGCGACGTGGTGGCCGCCCTGTCGCAGAAGCTGCTGGCGGCGGGCAACAACGGCCCGGAGGGGCACGCCTATTCGCGCCCGCCGGAAGTGGAAGGCGAGGCGACCAACCGCGCCATCATGATCGCCGACATGGCTGGCGTGCCGCTGTATGTCGTGCATGTCTCCTGCGAGCAGGCGCACGAGGCCATCCGCCGCGCGCGGCAGAAAGGCATGCGGGTGTTCGGCGAGCCGCTGATCCAGCATCTCACGCTGGACGAGAGCGAGTATTTCAACAAGGACTGGGACCATGCGGCGCGCCGTGTCATGAGCCCGCCCTTCCGCAACAAATGGCACCAGGATTCGCTGTGGGCCGGCCTGCAGGCCGGGTCGCTGCAAGTGGTGGCGACCGACCATTGTGCCTTCACCACCAAACAGAAGCGCAACGGCGTCGGCGACTTCACCAAGATTCCGAATGGCACCGGCGGGCTCGAGGATCGTTTGCCGGTGCTGTGGACGACCGGCGTCAACACCGGCCGGCTGACGATGAACGAGTTCGTCGCGGTGACCTCGACCAACATCGCCAAGATACTCAACATGTACCCGAAGAAGGGCGCCATCGTCGAAGGCGCGGACGCCGACATCCTCGTCTGGGACCCGAAGCGCAAGAAGAAGATCACGGCCAAGAAGCAGCAGTCGGTGATCGACTACAACGTCTTCGAAGGTTTCGAGGTGACCGGCCTGCCGCGCTTCGTCTTCTCGCGCGGCGAACTGTCGATCGAGGAAAACGAAGTCAAGGCAAAGCCCGGCCATGGCGAGTTCGTCGCTCGCGAGCCCAACGCGGCGGTCAACCGGGCACTGTCGACCTGGAAGGAGATTTCCGCGCCGCGCAAGGTGGAACGTACAGGCATCCCGGCGACGGGCGTTTGAGCTTGGCGAGCCACGGTGTGATTATCTCACTGGCCGCGGTGATCCTTGCCGCCGGGCCGGCGGCGGCTGACGTCCTTGCCGGTTCCTATGGCAATGAGGTCGGTTGCGCCGGCGTACGGCTCGGTTATCAGGACAGCGACGATTATGTCGTGCTGACCGCCGACGGCGTCGAAACCTATGGCAGCGGCTGCGAGTTCGCACAGCGATTGACGACGATGCCTGGCACCCAGTTGTTGAACTCCACCTGTTTCGCCGAGGGCGAGGAGGGGACGACCACGGATGTCGTCAAGGTCGTCAACAAACGAGAGGACGGTTTCTTCGTGACCATCCCCGGCCTTGATGAGATAGGGCCGCTGAAATCATGTTCGTGACGGTGCCGATGACGGCCGCCGCCTCGATGCCGGCTTCAGGCGACCAACCCGTCCAGTGCCGGCAGCAGGACGACGCTTTCCTGTTCGTTGGGATCGGTGCGGGCAATGACCGCCGAGGCGGGGCTGTCGCTCAGATTGGCCGGCAGATGCGGCACGCCGGCCGGAATGTAGAAAAGATCGCCGGCCTTGACCACGATATGCTGTTCAAGCCGGTCGCCATACCAGGTATGGACTTCGCCGGAGAGCACATAGATCGCGGTTTCATGGTTTTCGTGCAAATGCGCCTTGGCGCGGGCACCCGGCGGCATGGTCAGCAGATGCATGCAGATGCCGGACGAGCCGACTGTTTCGGCGGCGATGCCGGCGAAATAACTCAGGCCCTGTTTGCCTTCATAAGAGCTTTCAGGGCGGATAAGATGGCACGTCGGTTTGGGCGACATCGGGGCAACTCCGGGCGTCTATCTGATGGGACAAGGGCGCGTCGAACTGGGGCGAGTAGGACTGGGCGAGTGGAAAGCAACATCGGGGTAAAATCAATGGGATTCCGGCCGGCGCCGCAGTGGCCGGAAGCGACAGGCTACGGCCGATGACGGGAGTATCGCCAGCCGTTGTTTCGGCAAGCAAGCTTGGCCTGACCTTCCAGACGAACGATGGTCCGGTGCAGGCGCTGTCTAATGTCGACCTGACCATCGGCAAGGGCGAATTCGTGTCCTTCATCGGGCCCTCCGGCTGCGGCAAGACAACTTTGCTGCGCGTGATCGCCGATCTGGAGAAGCCGACATCGGGAGCCATCTCCGTCAACGGCATGACGCCCGAGCAGGCGCGCCAGAGCCGCGCCTATGGCTATGTCTTTCAGGCGGCCGCACTTTATCCGTGGCGCACGATCGAGCGCAATGTGGCGCTGCCGCTGGAGATCATGGGCCTGTCCAGGGCCGAGCAGGCGGCGCGCATCAAGCGCACGCTCGATCTCGTCAACCTCTCGGGCTTCGAGAAGAAATATCCCTGGCAGCTGTCGGGCGGCATGCAGCAGCGCGCCTCGATCGCACGGGCGCTCGCTTTCGATGCCGACCTTCTGCTGATGGACGAACCGTTCGGTGCGCTGGACGAGATCGTGCGCGACCATCTCAACGAACAGCTGCTGGAGCTTTGGGAACGGACCAACAAGACCATCTGCTTCGTCACCCATTCGATCCCCGAGGCGGTCTATCTGTCGACGCGCATCGTGGTCATGTCGCCGCGCCCCGGCCGCGTCAGCGACGTCATAGACTCCACGCTACCGAAGAAGCGGCCGCTCGACATCCGCGAGACACCGGAGTTCCTGGCGATCGCCGCACGGGTGCGCGACGGGCTGAGAGCAGGGCACAGCTATGATGATTGAGGCGGCGCGGAACGGGCTTGCGCGTTCGGAGGTGCATCGCCCTCGCGAGGGAGGCGCTAACCGTGCATTCGTCATCCTAGGGCGGAGCCGCCGCGAAGCGGCGTGCGCAGAGCCTAGGATCCATGCCGTGACGTCGGCCGAAACGCGCAAGCGGTCGAGAATAAGCGCCGGGCAAGCCAGCGCAAGCGCCGTTCCTTCCAGAGAGGGAGCTATTTTCAGCACCGCTTCGGAACGGGAAGGTAACGGAATGGATCCTTGGGTCTGCGCCGCGTCGCTTCGCTCCTCGCTGCGCCCTAGGATGACGAAGGGGTGGTTGGGGGCGCCCTTTACGCACGCCGCTTCGCGGCTGCTCCGCCCTTCGAAAGAAACGAATGCCGGGGCGAAAGTGCCCGGCCTCCGCTTCGCTCCAGCCACCCTCTCCCCGTTGGGGAGAGGAGGGCGCTTACCCGGCGAGGCCTGCTAGAATGGACTCGTTTCGCGACAAGATCGTTCCGGTGACCTCGATCCTCCTGGGCGTCGTCGTCGTCTGGTACGTTATGGCTGTCATCCTCAACACGCCGTTCCAGCGCGATCTCGACCGCCGCGCCAATCAGACACCGGGTATTGTGGAATTCATCGGCAAGACGCTGGCGCAGCCGAAGCCGACGCTGCCGGCGCCGCATCAGGTGGCAGTGAATTTTTTCGAAAACACCTTTCTGCGCAGCATCACCTCGAACCGCAGCCTTGTCTACAATGCCTGGGTGACGCTGTCGTCGACGCTGCTCGGCTTTGCCTTCGGCACGGCGCTCGGCATCGTCATCGCCGTCGGCATCGTGCATGTGGCGACGCTCGACCGCAGCCTGATGCCGTGGATCATCGCGTCGCAGACCATTCCGATCCTGGCGGTGGCACCGATGATCATCGTTGTGCTGGCGGCTGTCGGCATCACCGGGCTGATCCCGAAGGCACTGATCTCGACCTATCTGTCCTTCTTCCCGGTGGCGGTCGGCATGGTGAAGGGGCTTCGCTCGCCCGAGCTTACCCATCTCGACCTGATGCACACCTATAATGCCAGTCCTTCGCAGACCTTCTGGAAATTGCGGGTGCCGGCCTCGGTGCCGTTCCTGTTCACCTCGATGAAGGTGGCGGTGGCCGCCAGCCTGGTCGGCGCCATCGTCGGCGAGCTGCCGACCGGCGCCGTCGCCGGCATCGGCGCCAAACTGCTCGCCGGTGCCTATTACAGCCAGACCATCGACATCTGGTCGGCGCTGGTTGCCGGGTCGGTGGTCGCGGCGCTGCTGGTTATGCTGGTCGGCATTGCCGGGCGCCTTGTCGACCGCGCCATGGGCGGGAGGCCGGCATGAGCTCGCTCCTGAGCCTTTCCTCAATCACGCCTCGATCCTGGCAGGGGTATGCCGCGCTTGTCCTGTTTGTCGGCGCGCTGCTTGTTTTGCCGCTCGTCAGTGCTACGCCCGGTTACGGCATGGCGACTACGCTTTCGATTTTCATTCTGCTGCTCGTGGCAATCGAGGCCGACAACTTTCCACCGATGATCGGGGTGATGTTGCTGTTCCTTGGCGCGCATGGCGCGGCGTGGATGCTGCTCGCCGGCATAACCGGCAATGAGGGCAGCGCTCGCGCATCCTTCTATCTGCTGCTCGCCGCCGCGTGGTTTTTGGCCTGGCGCTGCGTCACGGTCTTGTCGTCGTTTCGCCCGATATCGCGCTGGGCGTCAACCGCCCTGCGCCTGATCATTCCGGCCATCTTCGGCGCCTGGATCCTGATCATCTGGGAAGCGGTGACGCGTGGTGCCGGCATTCCCTTCATCCTGCTGCCGCCGCCAAGCGCCATCGGTGCCCGCATCGTCGGCTCGCTGCCGGTGCTGGGGGCCGATGTCAGGCAGACCATCTTCAAGGCGGTCATCTTCGGCTATGTGGTGGGGAGCAGCGCCGGCTTCCTCGTTGCCATCGCCGCCGACCGCGTGCCGTTCCTGCGGCGCGGGCTTTTGCCGATCGGCAATATGGTATCGGCGCTGCCGATCATCGGCGTCGCGCCGATCATGGTCATGTGGTTCGGCTTCGACTGGCAGTCGAAGGCAGCGGTGGTCATCATCATGACCTTCTTCCCGATGCTGGTGAACACCGTCGCCGGGCTTGCCGCCTCCGGCCATATGGAGCGCGACCTGATGCGCACCTATGCCTCGAGCTATTGGCAGACGCTGTTCAAGCTGCGGCTGCCGGCGGCCGCGCCCTTCATCTTCAATGCGTTGAAGATCAATTCGACGCTGGCGCTGATCGGCGCCATCGTCGCCGAGTTCTTCGGCACCCCGGTGGTCGGCATGGGGTTCCGCATTTCGACGGAAGTCGGCCGGATGAACATCGACATGGTGTGGGCCGAAATCGCAGTTGCAGCACTTGCGGGTTCGGTCTTTTATGGCGTGGTCGCTTTTTTCGAGAGAGCAATCACGTTTTGGCATCCCTCTGTCCGTGGTGGATAGGGGCGGTGGGTTTAGGGCGCTAACTTCAGAGGGTAAAAACATGAAAAGACTAGTTGTTTCGATGCTGGCCGGCGCGATGTCGCTTGCCGCGTTCCAGGCGATGGCCGCGGACAAGGTGACGCTGCAGCTGAAATGGGTCACGCAGGCCCAGTTTGCCGGCTATTATGTCGCCAAGGACAAGGGCTTCTATGAGGCCGAAGGCCTCGACGTCGAGATCAAGCCCGGCGGTCCTGATATTGCGCCGGAGCAGGTCATCGCCGGCGGCGGTGCCGACGTTATCGTCGACTGGATGGGCGGCGCGCTGGCTGCCCGCGAAAAGGGCGTGCCGCTGGTCAACATCGCCCAGCCGTTCAAGAAAGCCGGTATGGAGCTGGTCTGCCCGAAGGACGGGCCGGTCAAGACAGAAGCCGACTTCAAGGGCCACACGCTCGGCGTCTGGTTCTTCGGCAACGAGTATCCGTTCTATGCCTGGATGAACAAGCTTGGCCTCAAGACCGATGGCGGGCCGGACGGCGTCACCGTGCTCAAGCAGAGCTTTGACGTGCAGCCGCTGATCCAGAAGCAGGCGGATTGCATTTCGGTGATGACCTATAACGAGTACTGGCAGCTCATCGACGCCGGCTACAAGCCGGAAGAGCTGACCGTCTTCAACTATTCCGCCATGGGCAACGATCTGCTCGAAGACGGGCTCTATGCCCTGGAGGACAAGCTCAAGGATCCGGCCTTCGAGGACAAGATGGTGCGTTTCGTGCGCGCTTCGATGAAGGGTTGGAAATACGCCGTCGACAATTCCGACGAAGCGGCCGGCATCGTCATGGACAATGGCGGCCAGGACGAGAATCACCAGAAACGCATGATGGGCGAAGTCGCCAAGCTGATCGACAATGCCGATGGCAAGCTCGATCCGGCGACCTACGAGCGCACCGCCAAGGCGCTGCTCGACCAGAAGATCATCAGCAAGGAGCCTACCGGCGCCTACACGACGGCGATCACCGACAAGGCCATCAAATAGGGCTGTCAAACTGGCTTGTAGCGGAAAAGGGGCGGGCGACCGCCCCTTTTTAGTGGGATGTAAAATGAACGTTACCGGCGGAAACATCCGCTCGCAAAATCGTTGTGCCGGTGCATCCGCCTCAAGGGTGTCACAACGGAGGTTTCCATGCGCATCCAGTCCTTCACGCCGATGCTTTCGGCGCTGGCCATTTCTGCAGCCATCTTCTCTGCTTCACCGGCCCTGGCCGAAACCATAAAGATGACTGCGACGCTCGATGGTGCTCAGCAGAGCCCGCCCGTCACAACGAAGGGCAAGGGCACCGCCACGCTCAGGTTCAACACCACAACCAAGAAACTCAGCTGGACAGTGAGATATTCCGGCCTCAGCGGGCCGGCGAAGGCCGCACACATTCACGGCCCGGCGGCAAAGGGCGAAAACGCCGACCCGGTGATACCGTTCGAAGGCAAGCTGAGGAGCCCGATCAAGGGCTCGGCGACGTTGACCGATGCCCAGGCGACCGATTTGGAGGCGGGCAAGTACTACGTCAACATCCACACCGCGGCCCACGCGGATGGCGAGATCCGCGGGCAGATCGAAAAGGCGCCATCGACGATGTAGCGCAGCGATCATAGCGCTGTATCAACCTGTTGAAGTTTGGGAAGGGAATTCGACCTATCCCTTTGGCGCTTAGGCCCTGTCCCGTATCTGGGTCATGGTCCGCGTCGGCGTGATTGCCTCGGGATCGAGCCTGATCTCGACGATCGACGGTTTGCCGCTCGCGCGGGCGCGTTCGAAGGCCGGCGCGAAGTCGGCGGTCTTCTCGACTGTTTCGCCATGACCGCCATAGGCACGCGCGAGCGCCGCGAAGTCGGGATTCTTCAGATCCGTGGCGACGACACGGCCGGGATATTCGCGCTCCTGGTGCATCCGGATCGTGCCGTAGATGCCGTTGTTGACGACGATGACGATGATCGGCAGTGCGTATTGCACGGCGGTGGCGAATTCCTGGCCGTTCATCAGGAAACAACCGTCACCGGCAAAGGCGATCACGTCGCGATCCGGATAGAGCTGCTTGGCGGCGACCGCCGCCGGCGTGCCGTAGCCCATCGAGCCGGATGTGGGTGCTGCCTGCGTGCCGAAACGCCGGAAGCGATGGTAACGATGCACCCAGGTGGCGTAGTTGCCGGCACCGTTGGTGAGGATGGCGTCGTCCGGCAGTATCGTTTCGAGATAATTCATGATCGGCCCCATCTGGACGGCGCCGGGGCCGCTCTCCGGAGGCGTTGACCAGTCGAGATAGGCGGAATGCAGCTTCGCTGCCTCAGCCGCCCACACCGGCGTTGCAGCCGGCTTGCTCCGGGCAAAGGCTTCGACGAAAGCGGCAGGCGAGGCATTGATCGCCAGCGCCGGCCGGTAGACGCGACCAAGCTCGCCGGCGTCGGCATGGACATGGACCAGCGTCTGGTCGGGGTAGGGGCTCTTCAGCAGCGTGTAGTCGGATGACGGCATCTCGCCCATACGGCCGCCGATGAGCAGCACGAGGTCGGCCTGCTTGATGGCGGTTGCTACCTTGGGGTTGATGCCGATGCCGACATCGCCGGCATAATTCGGGTGGAGATGGTCGAACAGCATCTGGCGGCGGAAGGAGCAGCCGACCGGCAGCGACCAGGCTTCGGCTATCGTCCGCATCTGGGCAACAGCCTGCGCATCCCAGCGCGTACCGCCAAGGATGACGAAGGGCTGCTTTGCCTTGTTGAGCAACACTTCCAGCGCGTCGAGCTCGACTTCGCCGGGCCGCGTCTCGACAGGGGTGTAATGCCGGGCTTGCGGTGCCTCGGCGAGGCTGGTCAGCATGTCCTCGGGCAGCGAGATGACGACCGGGCCGGGCCGGCCGGAGGTCGCCACCGAAAAGGCCCGCGTGACAAATTCGGGGATGCGTGCGGCGTCGTCGATCTCGACCACCCATTTGGCGATATCACCGAAGAACCTGACGTAGTCGACTTCCTGAAAAGCCTCGCGCCCCTTGGCGTGGCTGGCGACCTGGCCAATGAACAGGATCAGGGGGACCGAATCCTGCATCGCGATGTGGATGCCGGCCGAGGCATTGGTGGCGCCTGGGCCGCGGGTGACGAAGCAGATGCCGGGCTTGCCGGTCAGGCGGCCGTGGCAGTCGGCCATCATCGCGGCACCGCCCTCCTGGCGGCAGACGATGGTGCGGATCGGCGAGTCGTGCAGCGCGTCGAGCACCGCCAGATAGGATTCGCCGGGCACGCAATAGATACGGTCCGTTCCGTTGGCTTCGAGCGCATCGACGATGAGTTGTCCGCCGGTCTTCATTTTCCTGACCTCTCCAGTTCGGCAAGGATTTCTTCGGTGTGTTCGCCGAGACGCGGTGACGGACGTTCATAGACCAGCGGCGTGCCGGACATGACCATCGGCGCCCGCACCGAGGGCAAGAGATTGCCATGGCCGTCATCGAGGTCGAGCCGCATGCCGCGCGCTATGGTCTGCGGGTCGGCAAACATCTGGCCGATGTTATTGATCGGGCTGGCAGGAACCCCAGCGGCTTCGAGCCTGGCCAGCAGCGGATCGCGATCGAAGGCCTTCAGCGCCTCTATCATGTGCTCGCGCAGCTTTGCCCGGTTGGCGACGCGGGCGGGATTGGTGGCGAAGTCAGGATTCGACGCCAGCTCGTCGAGGCCGACGGCAGCGCAGAACTTTGCGAACTGGCCGTCATTGCCGACCGCCAGGATGATGTGGCCATTTTTCACCGGCACCACTTCGTAGGGCGCGATGTTCATATGCGCATTGCCCATCTGCACCGGCGACTGTCCGGAGACGAGGTAGTTGAGGTTCTGGTTGCCGAGCGTCGAGATCTGGGTGTCGTAGAGCGCCATGTCGATATGCTGGCCTTCGCCCGTCTTCTCGGCATGGCGAAGCGCCGCCTGGATGGCGATGACCGAATAAAGCCCGGTGAAAACATCCGATATAGCGACGCCCGCCTTTTGCGGTTCGCGCCCGGCTTCGCCGGTGATCGACATCATGCCGGCCATGCCCTGGATGATGAAATCATAGCCGGCGCGCGGCGCGTACGGCCCCGACTGGCCAAAACCGGTGATCGAGCAATAGATCAGCCGTGGGTTGATTTTCCTCAGGCTGTCATAATCGAGGCCGTATTTCTTCAGTCCGCCGACCTTGAAGTTTTCGATCAGCACATCCGATGTCGCGACCAGCCGGCGCACCGTCTCGGCACCCTCGGGCGTCGAGAAGTCAATAGCGATGGAGCGCTTGCCGCGGTTGCAGGAATGGTAATAAGCGGCTGAAAGGTTCTCGCCGTCATGGCCGATGACGAAGGGCGGTCCCCATTTGCGGGTGTCGTCGCCGCCGTCCGGGCTCTCGACCTTGATCACGTCGGCGCCGAGGTCGGCAAGCAGCTGCCCGGCCCATGGCCCGGCAAGGATGCGTGCGAGTTCGATGACGCGGATGCCTTTGAGCGGCGGCTCAGTCATGGATCACCATGGTTGGTCGAAAGCGCAGCCTCTATCAATCCCGCGCGCCGCTGTCACGGCCCTTGCAATGGGCCAGTATCACTGTGCCCTCAGCACGCGGTCGGCCCAGGCGGCAAAATCCTCCATGATGACGTCTCGGTTGATCTCGTTCAGGCTTTCATGGCGAGTTTTGGCGTAAACCTTTGAAACGAGATTCGAAAAACCCATCATGTGCATCCGGCCGGCAAGATGGCTGACCGCCTTGCCGCTGTCCGAGGCCCGATCTTGCTCGCCTCCGACCAGATTGACGAACAGGTCGCGCCGCACGCCGGAAAAATTGCGGTCGCTGCCGCAATGCAGCGTCATCTTGACGATGTCCTGCCACATCGACACCGATGCGTCCCAGCCGCAGAGCGGGTCGGCGATGTATTTCTCGACTTCGGCGGCATCGCGCGACAGCCAGTCGAATGGCGTCCGGCGATCGGGCACTGCCTTGCCCCAGGCCCGGAACGTCAGCCGGGGCAGCATGCGCGACGGGACGTCTGAGCCAAGCCGGAACCTTTCCCAGGCAAGCACGCCCAGCGCGATTTGGCCGAGCAGTCCGGCCGAGAAATTGCCGTTCCAGATCGCGGCGGCATGGATGCGTGGCGAGTGGCGGAGGACAAAGTTCAGCGCGACCGACGCGCCCAAGGAGTGACCGAAGACGATGACCGGCAGGCCAGGTTGTTCCCTGGCGATGAGATCATGGACGGCGGCGACATCGGCGATGACCTTGGCACCGCCATCCGCATCGGCGAACCTGCCCGGTGGCGCATCGGGCGCCTTGGTGGCGCCGTGGCCACGGTGGTCGTGCGCGTAGACCTGGTAGCCGCGCTCGCCGAGGAAATCGGCGAAGCGGGCATAGCGCGCCGCGTGCTCGGCCAGCCCGTGATTGATCTGGACAATGGCGTGCGGTTGGCCGCTGGCGTGTTTCACATAAAGGTTGAGCTCGGCGCCCGTCGGCGATGCCAGCATCCTCTGCTTGTCAAATGGCATGTCTCGCTCCCGTCGGCGACTGTTGGGCGACGCAGCGATCGACGTCAAGGGACGTAGGTGCCCATTCGACGTAATTGACAGCATGCTGTCAATGTGATTGCATGACAGCATACTGTCAAATGGTCAGCGGCAGATTGGCGGTATGACTGTGAAAACCACCGGGGCCATTTCGCGGCGTGCAATCTTGCTGGCGGGCTTCGCCTTCACGACGGCCACCCTGTTGTCAGGGATTGCTGCTTTCAGTCAGGAAACCAGGGAGATGACCATGATGACGTCCACTGTTCCAGGCCCGCAAGGCCAGCTTGCCACTTACAGGATCAAGGCCGGCAATGGCCTGCCGATCATGTTCCTGCATGGAGATTGCAGCCGCGCTTCCCACTGGGACCGCGTGATGCAGCTCTCCGTCGAAGGCCGCGAGGCGGTAGCCTTCGATTTTCGCGGTCATGGCGCCTCCGCGCCGGCGCAGGACGGTGACTACGGTTATGACGGTCGTGCAATGGATGTCGGTGCCGTGGCCGACGCGTTTGGCCTGAAGCGGTTTCTCATTGTCGCGCACAGCGGCGGCGGTGGCGTGGCGCTCGCTTATGCCGCCAGCCATGCCGACCGGGTCGCCGGTGTCTTGCTCGTCGACCCGGCGACCGATCCTCGTGCGCTGCCGCAGGCGATTCGTGACGGCTTTGTCCGCGATCTGGCCGGTCCGCAAGGCCGTGATGTCCTGAACGCCTATTACACGTCGATTGCCGGCCCTAACGCGGCTGTTCGCCAGCGTGTTCTGGCCGATGCGGCAGTGGTCGATCCGGCGGCGAGGGCAGGTGTCGGCAAGGCGCTGGCCGAATGGAACCCGGAGCCGGCACTCGATGCGTATCGCGGGCCTATGTTCGTTTTGGCTACCGAGGCCAGTGACACTCCAGCCGCGCTCCACCGGCTGCGCACGGACATTCCGCGCCAGATCGTGGCGGGCAGCGGCCATTGGGTGATGCTTGACAAGCCCGAGGTCGTAGCCGAAGCCGTTAATAATTTCGTCGCGACCATCGAGGCCGGCCAGAAATGACGACCAGGACCGAAGCGGCAAATGTGCTCACCGAACTGGTGCTTGCCGTGTTCAGGATGAACGGCAGTCTTCTGGACGCGGCCGACCGGCTGGCCGCTCCAACCGGGCTGACGGCAGCGCGCTGGCAGGTTTTGGGTGCAGTTTTGAAGGAGCCGAAATCTGTGGCCGACATCGCCCGCGACATGGGTCTCGCCCGTCAGAGTGTACAGCGGCTGGCCGACATACTGGCTGCGGAGGGGCTTGCCGTCTACGCCGACAACCCGGCGCATCGCCGCGCCAAGCTGTTGTCGATAACCGATGCCGGCCGGGCAGCGGTCAAGAATATCGGCACACGCCAGCATGTTTGGGCGAACCGCATTTCGGAGGGTATGGACGCCGACGCGCTGAAAGCCTCGCTTGATCTGCTGCGCACCCTGACGGAACGGGTGGAGGCGGGCGGATCCTGATCCACCACGCGGGAGCCTCTCAATGCGCTGGCGATTGTTTTTACGGCCGGCGAAAGAAATCGTAATTCTGACATGTCGCAAGTTTCTAGCTTGCGGCGTGAATCACGAGGAGTGCCGGAATGCGGATTTGGGCGATATGGGGGACGGTGTTTCTTGCGTTTGCTGGCGCAAGCGCGGCGCGGGCCGATGTGAAGATGACCGGCTCTTTCGTCGCCGATGCCGCCTGTCCGGCAACGCAGGCGATCAAGAGCGCCAAGAATCCCGGCAATGTCTCGACCGCGGCTGGTCAGAGTTATGATCTGCTGGCCGGCAACAAGGACGCGCCCACGCACTATCTCATTCGCGTGCCGGGCGCCGATCCGGAGCGCCGCTGGGTCAAGATCAGCTGCGGTCATGTTTCGGGCGACAGCGCGTCGACGATGCCGGCTGCACCGGCGCCTGCCGAGCCGAACAAGCCATCGGCGTCCGGAAAGCCGGAATATGTCTTCGCGCTGAGCTGGCAGCCGGCTTTCTGCGAGACCAAATCCAGCAAGACCGAATGCCGGGCGCAGACCGCCGCCGGTTTCGATGCGACCCACTTCACCTTGCATGGATTGTGGCCGCAGCCGAACGGAAATTTCTATTGCCAGGTCGCGGCAAGCGACAAGGCGAACGACGATCCGGCACACTGGCGGGATTTGCCGCCGGTCACCCTCGACCCGAAAACGCGATCGGAACTCGACCAGGTGATGCCCGGCACCGCGTCCGCACTCGAAAGGCACGAGTGGATCAAGCACGGCACCTGCTACGGCAAGAGCCAGCAGGAGTATTTCTCCGACGCCTTGAACCTGATGCGCGCGGTGAACGCTTCGCCGGTGCGCGATCTCTTCATCAAGAACATCGGCAAGCAACTGACATCCGATCAGATCCGCAGCACCTTCGACGTTACCTTCGGCAAAGGCGCGGGCGACCGGGTCCGCGTTTCCTGCGTGGTCGATCCCTCGAACGGCAGGCGGCTGATCGGCGAGCTGACGCTCGGCCTGACCGGCCCGATCGCTTCCAACGCTTCGCTCGGTGCCCTGCTGCTTGCCTCGGCGCCTACAGCCAAGGCCGGCTGCCCGAAGGGCGCGGTCGATGCCGTCGGGTTCCAGTAAACAGGCCGTACGCGACTGTCGCTTTGCACCGGGGATGGTATGATCCCGGGGGGTATCATTCGCAGGGGGTGGCGATGAGTGGCGTGACGAGCGGCGCGCTGGCGCGGTTGGCGTTCTGGGCCAAGGGCATGACGGCGACCCGCGACGGCCATATGGAGTGGCCGGGCTTTTCCTACACCGAAGTGGAGTGGGCGCGCATGGCCACGCTCGCCAAACCCGTCGACGGCGGCACGTACCAATTGTTCACGCTGGTCAACGCGGCGATCTTCATCGCCATCGCCGCGTTCGGGATATTCTGTATCTTCCTGCCGCTGGCGGCGCTGCTGTTCCCGCTACCGGCCGAAACCAATGCGCTCAAGTTTTCGCTGCTCCTGGCGGCATGCGCCTTGCTGATCATCGGCATCGGCCTGCCTATCTCGCTGCGTCTTTCGACCGCGCTGGTGGCGCCGAAGGCAATGCGGGCCGCACTTGTCGCCGTGCCCGGCGATCAGGCGCTTGCGGCAAAAGTGTCATGGCAGATCAACCGGATCACGCTCGTGCTCTGCGGCCTGCTGGTACCGGGCATTCTTCTGTTCATTGCCTACGACATCGAAGCCGGCCCGATTATTACCGCGTTGAAATGGCTGGCGATCGCGCTGATGGCGGTTTCGGTTGCGATCGGCGCATGGCAGCGGCGCAAACAACCCTGATTGAGCCAATCGCAGGCCAGGGTAGCGTTACGCGCCGGCGCTGCGCTCCGGCCTGGTCCATGTGTTGCGCCCGTCTGCTTCGTTGCCGCCCGGTTCGCCGACAACGCGATCGCGTCCCGTGGATTTGGCCTTGTAGAGACGCTGGTCGGCCAGCGCGAAGAGATCGGCAAGGCAACGGGTCGTCTCGCTGACCGTCGAGATGCCGGCGCTGACGGTAATGTCGAACCGGCTGGTGCTCGCGGACGTCTTGACCGCTTGCCTGACGGTCTCGCCCAGCAGTCTGGCGAGCGGCTGCGGACGCCAGCCGAGGATGGCGAATTCCTCGCCGCCGATCCTGAACAATTGATCGTCGGTCCCGACAAGTTCGCCAAGCAAAATTGCCAGGGCTTTCAGCACCCTGTCGCCCTCGGCGTGGCCGAAGCGGTCGTTGATCGATTTGAAGTGGTCGACATCGATGATCAGCAGGCTGAGCGGCCTGGCGGTCCGCAGGCTGGTGGCCACGGCGGCCTCGCCGTCGCTGTCGAAGCGCCCCCTGTGGAGCAGGCCGGTGAGGCCGTCGCGACCGACATGCTCGACCAGCGCCTCATAGCGCTCGCGATAGGTCAGCGTGTCGAAAATGTCGGAAAGCCCGCGCGGCGCCGGCACCTGCCGCGCCTCGAACCACCTGATATAGGCGACCAGCATGGTGCTGTAGACCAAGGCCGCTGCCATCTTGGCGAACCAGCCGCCGAAAAACACGGCGACCGGCGCACCGGTGACGAAATGCAGCGCCGTGAAAAAACCTGCCTGGTCGAAGGTGAGCACGCACGCAACGGAGACCAGGATGCGGGTGAAAAGCGCCTTGCGCAGATATTTGCCGAGCTTTTCATAGAGCAGGATGATCAGGATGGCGTCGACGAACAGCAGCGTCGTGCCCCACACCATCAGCCAGCCCATCTCGTCGATGAAGCCGATGTCGGGAAGCTTGCCGTCGGGCAGCGGTGCGATGTCGTGCAGGCGCAGGATCAGCACGAGCCCGATCATCAGGCCATTGCCGAGCAGCAGGCCGTAGATCGGCTGGCGGACGGTCGCCGCGTCCTCCTTGATGTAGAGCAACAGAAGCATGACCAGCTTGCCGGAAAACAGCACAGCCGAGCCCGGCGATACCATGCCGAACGGCAGCGCGACGTAGAAGACGCTGGCGAGATAGGTTTCCAGGAAATGCATGACGCCAAGGGCGCAAACAAAGACGCCGAGGCCGATGCGGCCCCTGAACCGGAAAAGCGTGACCATGATGCCGAAATAGAGAACCGCTTCGGCAAAAAGCAGGAAACTGTTCAACACGGCCCGATCTCTCTCCCCGAAATCGCGGCTGCCAGCGATTTCCTATCCAACATTGTTTGACGCGGAATGGTTAACCGGAGCTTTCGCCTGGGTGCCGGCACGAAATGAAGCGGCTAAGCGTTTGTGGGTGCGACCAAATCCGCTTGGGGCCAAAACTGTTTGCCGTTCGGGGCCGCATCGCTTACATAGCCCCCAACTTCCATTCAATCCGACATCAGTCGACTTTTCAGGGAAAGCGCGCGTGGCACGCCAGTTCATCTATCACATGGCCGGCCTCAACAAGGCCTACGGCACCAAGAAGGTGCTCGAGAACATCCATCTGTCCTTCTACCCGGACGCCAAGATCGGCATCCTCGGCCCCAACGGCGCCGGCAAGTCGACGATCCTCAAGATCATGGCCGGCATCGACAAGGAGTGGAGCGGCGAGGCCTGGCTGGCCGAGGGTGCTACCGTCGGTTACCTGGCGCAGGAGCCGGCGCTCGATCCGAACAAGAACGTGTTCGAAAACGTCATGGAAGGCGTCGCGGCCAAGACCGCCATCATCGAGCGCTACAACGAATTGATGATGAACTATTCCGACGAGACGGCGGACGAGTCGGCCAAGCTGCAGGACGAGATGGACCGGCTCAACCTCTGGGATCTCGAACAGCAGGTCGAGATGGCGATGGAAGCGCTCGGCTGTCCGCCCAAGGAGGCCGATGTCACCAAGCTGTCGGGCGGCGAGCGCCGCCGTGTCGCGCTCTGCCAGCTCTTGCTGCGCCAGCCCGATTTGCTGCTGCTCGACGAGCCGACCAACCATCTCGACGCCGAGACGACGGCGTGGCTGGAAAAGCATCTGCGTGCCTATCCAGGCGCGGTGATGATCATCACCCACGACCGCTACTTCCTCGACAATGTCACCGGCTGGATCCTCGAGCTCGATCGCGGCCGCGGTATCCCGTACGAAGGCAACTACACCAAATATCTCGAAGCCAAGGCCAAGCGGCTCAAGCAGGAAGGCCGCGAGGACGATGCCCGCCAGCGGGCGATCGGCCGCGAGCGCGAGTGGATACAGTCCAGCCCGAAAGCCCGGCAGACCAAGTCGAAGGCCCGTATCCAGGCCTTCCAGGATCTGCTGGATGCAGCCGACAAGCGGCGTCCGAGCGACACGCAGATCGTCATTCCGCATGGCGAGCGGCTCGGCAATGTAGTGATCGAGGTCGAGGGCCTGTCGAAGGGCTTTGGCGACACGCTTTTGATCGAAGACCTCGAATTCAAGCTGCCGCCGGGCGGCATCGTCGGCGTCATCGGCCCGAACGGCGCCGGCAAGACGACGCTGTTCCGCATGATCACCGGCCAGGAAAAGCCGGACGCCGGCACCATTCGCGTCGGCGAGACGGTCAAGCTCGGTTATGTCGACCAGAGCCGCGACGCGCTCGACCCGACCAAGACCGTCTGGGAAGAAATCTCGGGCGGCGCCGAAGTGGTCAAGCTCGGCAAGTTCGAGGCCAACACGCGCGCCTATTGTGCGTCGTTCAACTTTCGCGGCGGCGATCAGCAGCAGAAGGTGGGCAACCTGTCCGGCGGCCAGCGCAACCGCGTGCATCTGGCCAAGATGCTGAAGACCGGCGGCAATGTGCTGCTGCTCGACGAACCGACCAACGATCTCGATACCGAAACGCTGGCCGCACTCGAAGACGCGCTAGAAAACTTCGCCGGCTGCGCCGTCATCATCTCGCACGACCGCATGTTCCTCGACCGCCTGGCAACGCACATCCTCGCCTTCGAGGGCGACAGCCATGTCGAATGGTTCGAAGGCAATTTCGAGGATTACGAGCAGGACAAGATCCGTAGACTCGGGCCGGAAGCCGTCAACCCGCACCGCATGACGTATAAGCGGCTGACAAGATAGTCCGTGCGCCTCGTTTAGAATTCTCTGTCGAGTGTCTCTATGAAGTCCTCGGCGAGTTTGGCTGAAGAGAACCGCGCAACTTCCCGGTAGTCGGGGTGGTGTTCTGCCGTCGGTGGCGAGTTAAGGACTATAAACGCGTCGTTCTCTTGAACCACAATGTTGGTCAGATCGACGCTATCGATGGCTGTCGCATTGCGCGCTTGGCAATATGGACACTCGTCGTCACAGGCGCAGGACCAATCAGTAGCCCAATACCTGTGACATTTATAACATCTGTAGTTGTTGAGATACCAAGCCATTGTTAGACCTGACCAAAAACGATCTGACGTAGATCACCTGCGTTATCGCGCTACCTGATATCGACCACGGGACAGGAACCTAAGATATCCCTTGTCGCGAAGAAACTGAAGTTGTTGACGGATTTTAGGTCTAATATTCTGGTTGTTCGGGTAAAGGAGAGCCAACTGTGGCTCAAATGCGTAGGCCTGGTCGATGTCAAATTCGTCTGTGCCGATCGACTCGATACATCGCATGACCTCAACGAGCCATCCCCTGGTGTCATGGGGCGCATCGCGTAGGAACACAGTTCGCTTCCAAGCTGCCAAAACCTCTTCTTTCGAGGTGATCACACCGTTTCTGACAAGGTGGATTCTTCCCGCTTCAGGGACCCGGCTAAGAAGGATATTCGAACCAATCCAGCCGGCGCGGCGTGCTGCTTGGGAGAGCGGCGTCCTGCGTTCTACGATTGCTGGCGTGAAAAAATGTTTTGGGATAACGCAGACGGACTCCACCAGTCGCTGGTTAAAATCGTATTTGAGTAGAAAAAAGTTGGGGTTCGTTGACGAATTCAGCCGCTCGATTTTTCTGCTATACGCACCATTGGCGAGTTTTCTGCCGAACGGTTTCTTTGCGCTTTTTAGTTCGTATTGATCATCGCACTTATCGCAGTAAAAATCGGCACAGGGAGATTTGCCGGAAACTGCGTCAGGCGCGAATTCCCGCAGTTGGGGCAGTACAGCCATTCTGACGCCCACCGCTCCGTCCAGATTCTCGCGCTTTGCGAACCGCTGTCGTATGCTGCTTGAGTCTCTTGGAATCCCATTTTCATGGTCAAAGGGTCTACGCAATATGCGTGAACGTCAATCAACGCATGGCGGCGAGTCGTTATGACGGCACAGAAAGATTCACGGGGCGGAAAGTTAACTTTCAAAACAGGAAAAGACTGGTCCGCCGCCCTCTACCTGAAATTCGAGGATGAGCGCACGCGGCCCGCGCGCGATCTCGTTGTGCAGGTGCCGGTGCCAGAACCGCGCCGGGTGGTCGATATTGGCTGCGGACCGGGCAATTCGACCGAATTGCTGGTCGCGCGCTGGCCGCAGGCGCAAATCAGCGGCTTCGATACCTCGCCCGACATGATCGAGAAGGCCAAAGTGCGTCTGCCCGGCGTCAGCTTTGCGCTGGCGGATGCGGCGGCGTGGCAGCCGACCGAACCCGTCGACGTGATCTTTGCCAATGCGGTGTTTCAATGGCTGCCGGAGCATCCGGCAGTCTTCCAGCGGCTGATGGGATTTTTGGCGCCCGGCGGCGCGCTTGCCGTGCAGATGCCGGACAACATGGCTGAGCCCTCGCACCGGCTGATGCGCGAGACCGCGGCCGAGATGCCGTTCACCGAAAAGCTCGAGCGCGCGGCTCGCGCGCCGCTGCTGCCGGTCTCGTTCTATTACGACCTTCTGTCGCCGTTCTCGGATCGGCTCGATATCTGGCACACGATTTACAACCATCCGCTGGCCGATGCCGAGGCGATCGTCGAATGGGTGAAGTCGACGGGGCTGAAGCCGTTCCTCGATCCGCTCGACGAAGACGAGCGGCAGCTTTTCCTGAAGCGCTACGCGGCCAGGATCAGCGAAGCCTATCCGAAAACGGCAAGCGGCAAGGTGTTGCTGCGCTTTCCCCGTCTCTTCATCGTGGCGCGGCGCGCTGCTTAGGAACTTTTAGACCCTTTCCAGGGACTTGATTTAAGCCGGCATAAACTGGCTAGGTGCAAAAGAGGTTGCGCCGAGCTTTTTGCGGCGCCGACATGAAGCCGCAACGCCTGCGCACGGGACGAACTGAAAATGCATCGCGTCATCATCAGCGGCATCGGCGTTGAAATCCCCGAGGCTTCGATCACCAATGAGGAACTCGTCGCCAGCTTCAACAGCTGGGTGGACATGGAGAACGTCCGCCGCGAGGTGTCCGGCGAGCCGCTGCTGCAGAAATCGGACAGTGCCTTCATCGTCCATGCCTCGGGCGTCCAGACCCGCCATGTCATCGAACGGGAGGGCATCCTCGACCCGACCCGCATGGCGCCGCGCTTCCCGGCGCGGCCCGACGATGCGCTGTCGCTGGAGGCCGAATTCGGCATCGCCTCGGCCAGCAAGGCGCTCGATCATGCCGGGCTGAAGCCAGGGGATATCGACCTGGTGATCTGCTCGGCCTCGCACCATCAGCGGCCCTATCCGGCGATCGCCATCGAGATGCAGCAGGCACTGGGTACGAAAGGCGCCGGTTTCGATATGGGGCTTGGCTGCTCGTCGGCGGCGGCCGCGTTGCACATCGCCGTCAACCTGGTGCGGGCAGGGGCGCACAAACGCGTGCTGGTGTCGACGCCGGAGATCATCACCGGCCATCTCAATTTTCGCGACCGGCAGACGCATTTCATCTTTGGCGACGCTTCCGTGTCGATGGTCGCCGAAGGGCTCGCCCAGGGCGAGAAGCGGCCGGGCCGATTCGAGGTGCTGGATACGCGTACCTGGACGCAGATGTCGAACAGCATCCGCACCAATCTCGGTTATTATACCCGCGCCACCCAGGACGATCCGTACATGATCGATCTGGAAGGCAATCTGATCAAGCAGATCGGCAACAAGGTGTTCAAGGAAGTCACCGTTGCCGGCCACAAATTCATCGTCGAGTTTCTGGCCGAGCACGGGCTGACGCCGCAAGCGATCCGGCGTTTCTGGCTGCATCAGGCCAATGCGCGGATGAACGCCATGATCCTGAAACTATCTTTCGGTCATGAGGTCGACCATGACCGCGCGCCGATGGTGCTGGAGCGCCTCGGCAACACCGCCGCCGCCGGCGCCATCATCGCCCTGTCGGAGAACCATGCCGACATGAAGGCCGGCGACTACGGCCTGCTCTGCGCGTTCGGCGCCGGCTACTCGATCGGCGGCGCGCTGTTGCGCATGCTCTGACTATTTCGGCACGGACGGCACCGGCATCGGAGCGCGCCTGGCAAATCGCATCAGTCCGCTTGATCGGAGCATCAGCGCTTTCGACTGGACCTGATGAGCTGACCGCGGCTAATTGCGCGTATCACGCGAGGCACGAACCCATGCTGGATCTTTTTCCCGAAGCCGAAACTCCGGTCGAGATCGTGGCCGCGCGAAAACTCGCCGCCAGGGTGGCAGCGCTTTACCTCGCACCGTTCGATCATTTCGAGACACGGGCAGTGGACATGTTGCAGCTCGGCTTCGACGGCATCGACGGCGATTTCCACGCCGGCACGACGCGGCGATCCGGCGGGCGGGAACCCTGGTATCCGCGCGGCACCGAGATGCGCAACGAACGGCAATTGTCGATCGTGGCAGCGGACGAACTGGCAATTGTCGCCGAACGGATGGGCATCGCCGAGATCAAGCCGGAATGGATCGGCGCCAATCTCGTGATCGAAGGCCTGCCGCACCTCTCGATGTTGCCATCCGGCACGCTGCTGTTCTTCAAAGGCGGCGCGACCGTCAAGGTCGACGCGCAGAACGGGCCTTGCCGGATCGCGGGAAGGTCGGTCGCCGAGAATGCCGGGATGGCCGACGTCGAGGCCGGCGCGCTGCTGTTCCCGAAAGCGGCGAAGCGGTTGCGCGGGCTCGTCGCCTGGGTCGAGAAACCCGGCACGATCACTGCCGGCGAGGAGATTTCGGTGCGTGTGCCGGAGCAGTGGATTTACCGGGCCTGATTGTTTGCTAGGCAAGCCGGCAAAGCCAGTCAAAGCCGCGCGCGGCGTATTTTGTTCTTGCTTTGTGCCGGCAGCTATGCTACTAATTTCGGTATGGTGCTAATTGGCTCCAACGATCCGCCCTCCGAGGCGGTTTTTTTGTTTCTGGCTTTGAAAGTTCCGATGTTGCCGGCCTGACGTCGGCAGGACAGAGGGGGGCGCCGTAGAACTCGACGCGTGTGTCTGCCATCGCTCTATTCCTCGTCCTCATCATCGAGCAGACGGGTGGCACGCCAGCGGGTTAGCACGATGTTGGTTTGCTCGATGACGAAGAAGCGCGCGGAATCGCGGTCATATCCTTCGGCCAGCAGCTTTTCGTAGTCGGTATGGGCATGGCGAATATGCGCTATCGTCGCCAGCCACACGGCAATGCTCGGTGGCAAGGTCTTCATGTGCACGGCGCCGGCATCGGCACGGATCTTTTCCATGTCGGCATAGGGCGCCAGCGGCAGGAGCGCTGTCAGTGCCTTGGCGATGGCGCGGCGGCGGCCGGTCGGGGCGCTCACTGCCCGTCCGATCTGGACAACTCGTCCCGCCCGGCCATGGTCGCCGCGGCGAAGGCATCGGTCGAGGCGAAGTAGGGCTTGATGTCGATGACCGGCGTGCCGTCGAGCACGTCGATGGCATCGAGATCGATGCGGCCGGTATCGATATCGACGGCAACCAGCCTGGCGACATGCAGCCCAATTGGGTTCGGCCGGGCAGGGGAGCGCAGCGAAAAGACGCCTTTCGGCTCCATGGCATGGCGGGGTTTCTGGATAATCAGTTGCCGCGGCGCATGGTGCAGCCAGGACAGGACGATCACGTGGCTGGCGCGTTCCAGCCCAAGCAGGCCCTCACGATAAAGCGGGTCGATGACCAAGTGCGCCGGCTGTCCCGTCTCCCGCGCGGCCTTCATGTTTTTGGGGCAAGTCTCCCGCGTGATCCAAGGCGAAGCGATGCGGCCGATGAAGACGACATGGCCATCCGGCGGCATCGTTGCCGGGTCGGTTTCCAGGAGCTTTTCGCCGCTGCGCGTTTCGACCATGGGCCTCGCCTCGATGCATCCGGCTTTGCGCGATCCGCTGCGCATGCGTCATTTTCTTGTCCGGAAGCGACATAGCGCTTGCAAGCCTATCAAAACCGACATAAACATATGTTTATATCTTTTCAAAGAGAATGCTCGCATGCATGTCGCTCTCGACACGATGGTAGATACATTGAAGGCGGCTGCCGAATCCAGCCGGCTGCGTATATTGGCGCTGCTGTCGCGCGGCGATCTGACCGTTTCAGATCTCACCGAAATCCTCGGCCAGTCGCAGCCGCGCGTCTCGCGGCATTTGAAATTGCTGCTGGAGGCAGGGCTGATCGGCCGCTACCAGGAGGGCTCGTGGGCTTTCTTCCGGCTTTCGGATTCCGACACGTCGCGCGATTTTGTGCTCAGGCTGGTCTCCGGCATCCGCGGCGCCGATCCGCAGGTCGAGCGTGATCTCGAACGGCTGGCCGCGGTCAAGCGCAAGCGGCAGGACCGGGCTGCCGAATATTTCTCGGTCAACGCCGCAAGCTGGGACCATATCCGCTCGCTGCATGTGCCGGACCGCGCCGTCGAAGCAGCCCTCATCAAGCTCGTCGGCAAGCGGCCGTTCCAGTCGATGCTCGATCTCGGCACCGGCACCGGACGGCTGCTCGAGATCTTTTCGCCGCTCTATCGGCGCGGTATCGGCATCGACATGTCGCGCGAAATGCTGACGGTGGCGCGCGCCAATCTCGACAAGGCCGGCATTTCGAATGCGCAGGTGCGGCAGGGCGACATTTTCGCGCCGCCGGTCGAACGCGACGCCTTCGATCTCGTTACCATCCATCAGGTGCTGCACTATCTCGACGATCCTGCCCGCGCCATCCGAGAGGCGGCGCGTCTGTTGCGCCCGGCTGGCAGGCTGGTGATCGTCGATTTCGCGCCGCACACGCTGGAGTTCTTGCGCGAGGAGCACGCGCATATGCGCCTCGGCTTTTCCGACCGGCAAATCGCCGACTGGTTTTCCGAGGCCGGCCTCGAGCTCGAGGACAGCCAGGAATTCGAACCGCGCGGTGGCAACGAGGCCAAGCTCACCGTCAAACTCTGGCTCGGCCGCGATCGGCGCATGCTGATTGCCGAGCCTTCCAACGACAGACAACCGGCCAATGCGTATCCGATAGGGGAAACCGCCTGATGAACCAGTTCCGCTTCTCCCGCCGTCCCGACATCGGCGACAAGGTCAGGGTGTCGTTCGAGTTCTTTCCGCCGAAAAACGACGAGATGGAAGCAAGGCTGTGGGACACGGTCACCCGGCTGGAGCCGCTCAAGCCGAAATTCGTCTCGGTCACCTATGGCGCCGGTGGTTCGACCCGCGAGCGCACGGCCCGCACCGTCAAGCGCATCCTCAACGAAACGTCGCTGACGCCGGCGGCGCACATGACCTGCGTCGACGCGGCGCGCCACGAGGTCGATGCGGTGATCCGGGAGTTCGCCGATATGGGCGTCAAGCGTTTCGTCGCCCTGCGCGGCGATCCGGCCGAGGGCGTCGGCGCGGCTTACCGGCCGCATCCGGAAGGCTATGCCAATGGCGCCGAACTGGTCGATGCGCTGAAGGGCGCCGGCGATTTCGACATATCGGTCTCGGCCTATCCGGAAAAACATCCGGAGAGTCCGGATTTCGCCACCGATTTCGACATGCTGAAGCGCAAGGCCGACAATGGGGCGACGCGGGCGATCACCCAGTTCTTCTTCGACAACGATCTCTATGAGCGCTATGTCGAGCGGGCACGGCGGGCCGGCATCTACATACCGATCGTGCCGGGCATATTGCCGGTGCACAATTTCACCCAGGTCGCCAACTTCTCGGCGCGGTGCGGCGCCTTGGTGCCGGCATGGCTGGCCGAGCGTTTCGATGGGCTGCAGAACGATCCGCAAACGCATGCGCTGGTGGCATCTGCCGTGGCCGCCGAGCAGGTGCTGGACCTTGTCGAGCGCGGCGTCGGCGATTTCCACTTCTACACGATGAACCGGGCCGATCTGGTCTTCGCCATCTGCCACATGATCGGCATCAGGTCGCACGAAGTCGAGGCTGCGGGATCCGCCGCGGCGTAAGGCGGCAAGCTCCTTTTTGAAATGTCAAAGATCGGGGGAATGCAAAGGCCGGGCAAAATGCCCGGCCTTTTCAATGGTTTGTAATATTCGGTGCTGGTCTTCCCCCGCTCAGCGGCCTTATGGAAGGACGCCCATAATGAGGGCGCCGATGAATGCAAACGCAGCACAAATCATCAATGCGTTGATCGGCCTCGTCAGTCCCATGTCATAGCCTCCTCTTAAGAGCTATGGCGAGAGTCTAGGGTCATTTGTGCCACAGGCAAGCAGAAACTTTGCTGCAATGCGACGAGATTGTGGAATTTGCGACCTGCCGTTTGCCGTTAGGTATTGAAACTCTTGGTCAAAAGCCGGCGTTGGACCTGTGAATAATTTGTGGCGAAGCCGGGGCAGCAACGAGCATGGCAGCGCTACCGCGGCGGAAATCGGAATCGATTTCGAGCTGAGAGTCGGGGAACATGCTCTAACGCCGCCCGAACAAGCGACCGTCGATGGTGACGAGGCCGAGCGCAATCAGCGCCATGCCCGCCAATTCGAACAGTTCGAGCCGCTCGCCCAGGAACAGCAAGCCGAGCAGGATGGCACTGGCCGGCACGATGAGCGTGACCAGCGAGGCGTTGGTGGCGCCGGCCGAGGCGACGAGGTTGAAATAGAGGATGTAGGCGAAGGCGGTCGACAGCAGCGCCAGCGCCAGCACCGCCGCCCATACCGGCGGCGAGGCCGAAAACAGAGTGGCAGCGTCATAGGTGAACAGAACGACCGGGATCATGATGATGGTCGAGCAGGTCAATTGTCCGGCGGCAATGACCGGTGACGGCACACCCTTGAAGCGGCGGGCGATCATCAGCGCAACCGCATAGGAGACCGAGGCACCGATGAGCGCGAATTTCGCCCAGACCGGCCCGCCGAGCCCGGCGACAAGGCCAGGACCGATCATCACCGCCGTCCCCGCGATACCGAGGGCGATGCCGGCAAGCTTGTTCCACGACAGTTTTTCGTCGCTGGTCAGGGCGTTGGCGAGGATCAGCGTCCAGAACGGCGTGGTCGAATTAAGCACCGAGGCGACACCGGCGCCGAGCTCGGTCTGGCCGGCAAAGATCAGCGAGAAAGGGATGACATTGTTGGCGAGCGCCAGCAGGAAAAACAGTCCGGCATGCGGCAAGGCGAGGCGAAACGACGGACCGCGAACCGCAAGGTAGAGCTGCAACGCGGTCGCCGCGATGGCGACGCGAAACAGCACCAGCACCAGCGGAGGGAGTTCCGACACCGCAATGCGGGCAAAGAAGAACGAACCGCCCCAGATGGCGCCGAGCAGCAGAAGCTGGGCCCAGTCCTTGAGCACCATCGGCCCGCGCATCGTGGTGGTGGCAGCTATCGCCATTGGTCGTCCTCCCAGACGAGATGCCTTGCTCTCTTCAGGCATCTGTTCACGCTCTACCGGTCCGGCGGCAAGGGCCACCCGAAACCTGAGTGATGGCCTAGCTCGCTCATAACCGGCGCACAGAACGGCGTAGCGCCGCGAAGCCAGGGCGGCGAGACATAGAATTGTTTTCATTAGCCGCTAGCTTGGATTAATTGTGCGCAGCCTCAGTCAAGGGATTCGTCCATGCAGCGATTCGAAAATGCCCGCGAGGCAGCGCTGGCGCTTCGCCCGGACGATCCGATCTATTGCTTCCGCCCGCAGGTGCTGAAGGCGGACGCCAAACAGTTCATGGGCATGTTTCCCGGCAAGACCGCCTATGCGGTCAAGACCAATGGCGAGCAGATCGTGCTCAACGCGCTGGTCGAGGCCGGCGTCAGCGCCTTTGATGTGGCCTCGCCCGGCGAATTCGCCGCCGTGCGCGCCGTCTCGCCGGACGCCGAGATGCTCTACATGCACCCGGTGAAGGCGCAGTCGGACATCAGGCTGGCGCTGGAAAAATACGCCATTCGCGTCATTTCGCTCGACCATGAGGACGAGATCACCAAGCTGACCAGGGTGGTGCGGGCTCTCGACATCGATCCGGGCGCCATCACCGTGTTCGTGCGCATCCAGACGAAAGGCTCGGCGGCCTACGAACTGTCGAAGAAGTTCGGCGCCGGACCGGCCAATGCGGTCGAACTGGCCGAACGGCTGAACCGAACCGGCTACAAGGTCGGGCTGTGCTTTCACGTCGGCAGCCAGATCGAGGATCCCGACACCTACGAGCGGGCGCTGGCCTCCGCCGACTGGGTGCGCAACCGCGTCGGCTTCGACATTGCCGGGCTCGATGTCGGCGGCGGCTTTCCCGCCGAATACGGTCATGATCCGAACAGCCGCAAGCCGGAAATGCCGTCGCTCGGCCAGATCATGTCGCGGCTGTCGGGCGACCTCCAGGAGTACCAATTCGACCAGATGCAGCTGGTGGCCGAGCCCGGCCGCGTGATCGTGGCGCGCTGCCTGTCGCTGATCGTGCGCGTGCTGCTGCGCAAGGGCAAAAGGCTCTACATCAATGACGGCATCTGGGCGTCGCTGTCGGATTCATGGACCGGCAAGATCACGCTGCCGGCACGCTTCATCCCCGATCCGGCGATCCGCTCGCGCAATGGCGAGGACAGGACCATCGTGCCGTTCAAGGTCTGTGGCGCGACCTGCGATTCCGTGGATATACTGTCGCGGCCGTTCTGGCTGCCCGAAACCGTCGATACCGGTGACTGGATCGAGATCGGCCATATCGGCGCCTATTCGCTGTCACTCCGGACACGGTTCAACGGCTTCTATCCCGATACTTTCGTCGAGGTGGCGACGCCATTCGACGAAGGCGATGCACCGCAGGGGTTTGCCAGCCTGGAGACGATGGCCGATTAGTTGATGGTGAATGGAAGCAGTTCTTGCGTTCCGTCCGCTTCGGTGAATCGTCACCACCATTCATATTCACCTCCCCGTAGTCAGGCTACTCCGCCGCCGGCCTGGATGTTCTCGCCGGTCAGCCAGCGAGCTTCGTCCGAAGCCAGGAAAACCGCGACATCGGCGACGTCGCGCGGTGCTCCGATCCGGTCGAAGGGCGACATGCCTGCGGCCACGGCCCGGTCCCGCTCCGGAAGCAGGTCGGTGTCGGTGAAGCCTGGCGACAGCGCATTCACGGTAACGGCGCGCGGGCCGAGTTCGCGCGAGAGGACGCGGACGAACTGCTCGACGGCTCCCTTGCTGCCGAGATAGAGCGCCGTCTGCGTGAAAAACATCTTGGTTCCACCGGTGGAGACGGCAATGATGCGGCCACCGTCGCGAACGCGGCGCGCGGCCTCCTGAAGCGTGAAGAAGGTGCCTTTGGCATTGGTGCCGAACACATGGTCGAAGTCTGCTTCGGTAGCCTCGACGAGCGGCTTTATGACGGCGACGCCAACATTGGCGACGACGATGTCAATTGGCCCCATCTGCATTTCGGTTTCGTCGAACAGCCTGCGAATGTCGGGGATGCTGGAGACGTCCGCCTGGATGGCGACGGCTTTTCCGCCATTCCCTTCAATGGCGGCAACGACTTCCCTGGCGGCTTTCTCGTTGCCGACATAGTTGACGACCACGGCAGCACCCTTGGTTGCCAGCCCCTCCGCGATGGCGCGTCCGATGCCGCGCGAACTGCCGGTCACAAGTGCGGTTTTGCCTTCGAGTGGACGATGCATGGCTGTTCCTTCCGTCTGGATACGGCCGCCCCGATCGAGCGGCGTTCCAGCGATAGCTAGGGGCATGCTATTGCTCAGAGAATAGCCTATTATCTAACTGTTATTAAGCCTGGGGTACATAATGCGCGGAACCGAGTTTTCCGAACTCACGGCATTTGCAACAATCATCGAAGAGGGCAGCTTTGTCCGCGCCGCGGCCAAGCTCAGAATTTCGCCTCCAGCACTCAGCCAGACGATACGCGGGCTGGAAGAGCGTCTCGGTGTCCGCCTGCTCAACCGTACCACGCGCAGCATGTCGCCGACCGCTGAGGGTGAGAAGCTGTTTGCCCGCATCGCGCCGGCGTTGAGCGAACTGGAAGGGGCCGTCGCCGACGCGCATGCATCACGCGGCCGGCCGGCAGGCTCGCTGCGCATCAATGTTCCGCGCATCGCCGCCACGCGTTTCATCGCGCCGATCCTCGGCGACTTCCGCCGCGCCTATCCCGATATCGCCCTCACCATCATCGTTGACGACATGCTCACCGACATCGTCGAAGGTCGCTTCGATGCCGGAATCAGACTGGGTGAGCGGCTGCACAAGGACATGGTGGCGGTGAAGCTCAGCGAGGAACTCGAGATGGCCGCAGTGGCGGCGCCGAGCTATCTGGAGCATCGCCCGATACCCCGCCATCCCGCGGACCTGCATCAGCACCAGTGCATCAATTTCCAGTGGCCGAGCGGCGGCAATCTCTACCGCTGGGAGTTCGCCCGAGGCCAGCGTGCCTTGGAAGTGGCCGTCAGCGGCGGCCTGACGGTAAACGATACGGACCTGATGATGGGGGCGGTTCTGGATGGGGTCGGGGTGGCGTACATGCTGGAATATCAGGTCCGGCCGTGGATCGAAGCGGGAAAGCTCATCCGCTTTCTCGAAGCCTGGTCGCCGAGATTTCCGGGCTTTTATTTATACCACGCGAGTTCCCGGCAGGTTCCCGCGCCGCTGCGAGCCTTCATCGATTTCCTGCTTGCGAGGCGGTGATGTGAATAGTGAATGGTGAATAGTGGTAGCTCTGGTGCTCAATGCGGCTCCGGCGCCATTCTTTTTACCAATCACCATCCTCACAGCCTGGCCAGCAGCTCCGGCGTCGGCCAGCCGTCGACCGGCAAGCCCAGCCGCATCTGCTCCTTGCGGATCGCTTCGCGGGTGTTGGTGCCGAGGATGCCGTCGACGGTGCCGACGTCATAGCCTCTCGCCTCGAGCTTGGTCTGTAGCGCCTTCATCTGGTCGCCGTCGAGGCCCGGGTCGGGGTTGCGCGGATCGAATCGCGGAGCGCCCCCCAGCCGGGCGGCAAGATTTGCCGCTGTCAGGGCATAGGTAAAGGACTGGTTCCACTCGAGATAGACGTCGAAATTGTCGTAGGTCAGGAAGGCTGGCCCCTTGCGACCCATGGGCAGCGCCAGGCCGGCCTTCAGGCCGTTGTCGAGAAGCGGCGTGCCGTCTGGCCTGGTAACGCCCCACTGGCTCCATTGCGTCAACGGCAGCTTGTTGGTGCGTCCCGTCTGCTCCCACGGCAAGTTGTCGGGCACACGGACTTCCTCGATCCAGGGCTGGTCGCGCTTCCAGCCGCGCGACCGGATCTTGCTGGCCGTGCTCATGATCACGTCCGGCGCGCTGCCGCGCAGGTCGACCAGGCCATCCCCGTCGCCGTCGACGCCGTGGCCGAGATAGTCGGAAGGCAACATCTGCGTCTGGCCGATCTCGCCGGCCCAGGCACCGGTCACGTCGGCCGGCACCACACCGCGATCGATCAAGATCAGCAGCGGCACGATCTGCGGCCGGAACAACTGCGGGCGGCGGCAGTCATACGAGAGGCTCACCAGCGCATTCAGTGTGTGAAAAGCGCCTTGCACGGCGCCAAAATCGGTTTCCAGGGCCCAGAAGGCGGCAATGACCGGCGCCTGGACGCCGTATTCGCGATCCGCGCGGGCAAAGACCTCGGCATGTTTTTGCAGATTGGCCGCACCCTGCTTCAGCCGATGCGACGAGATCATGCGGTTCGAGAATTCGATGAAGGTCTGGGTGAAGACGCCCTGGGCGCGGTCGCGTGCCAACGCCTTCTCATCGAGGGTGGCGTTTTCCAGCGCGTCAAGGCCGGCAGCGCCGACGCCGGCTGCCCTGGCCTCCGCCGCCACGCCCTGCTTCCATGCCTCGAAATCGCCGCCGCATTGCTGTGCCGCGGCCGGCACGGCGCTCAGGAGCAGCGCCGCGAGAAGTCCAAAGCGCAATCGCATCGCCATCCTTCCGAAAAGATTACCAGCGGTTGCAGGCATTTGTTATTGGCTGTGTCGAAAAGCAGGCGGCAGGCCCGGTGTCAACGGGTGTTCTGCCGCAACCACTTCTTCCACGCGGCTTCGGAGCCGTTGAAGACGTTGATGTCGGCGTTTCCGGCCATGCCCGGCACGACGCCCGTTCCGGTATACTGCCAGAAGGTGAAGGGATGGCTGCCGTATTTCTGGCGCGGATGCCCGGCGACGGAGCGCAGCCAATAGGGGTAGCCGCGGAAACCCGACAAACCATTATCTTCGAAGAAGTCGACCGACGTGTAGATGATCGGCTTCTTGCCGTAGTGTTTTTCGACGATTTCGAGGAACGTGCTCATCTCGCTGCGTACCGTGGCAGGATCGGGCCGCAGCTTGCAGGTCGGCGATTTCGGGTTCCATTCCATGTCGAGAACTGGCGGCATCGCCGAGCTGTCTTTGGGCACGTTCTGGATAAACCAGCGCGCCTGGGTCGCGGCCGGCGTGCAAAAGTAGAAGAAGTGATAGGCGGAGCGGGGGATGCCCGAGGCCTTGGTGCGGCTCCAATGCTCGTTGAAAGCTTCATCGAACCGGTCTCCGCCCTCGGTTGCCTTGATGAAGGCGAAGGAGATGCCGCCGGCCCTGGCCGCCGGCCAGTCGATCGAGGTCTGGTATTTGGAGACGTCGGTGCCGTGGACGGCATAGCTCCACGGTGCGCCGCTGTCCCATTCATGCGGGTCGGAATCGGCAAAACGCGGCGCGCGTACCGCAACCGTCGGGGCACTGGACGACGATGGCGTCAGATCCTCGACCGTCGAGCAGGCACCAAGCAGCATCAGCGTGATGAGGACCGCGAAACGGCGCATCGCTACTTCCCGAGCCGGTTTCAGCCGGCCGCTGATGGGTCTTTCCGCGGGTGGCCCCTCGACCGGGCGCAGCGTGTCTGAAACCGACTTACGCGACGCGCCTGGATCTTCGTTTCATGCATTTCCCAAACCCTTGCGCAGTTTTGGGACGCATGCATTCAAGCCCCGCCGGACGGTCACCCCACAGGATCGCCCGGTCTGTCCAAGCGCGTCGCTTCGACGCGCTTGGCTCTTTTGTCTGTGCATGTCGTGGTCCCAAAACCGCTGCGCGCTTTTGGGCGACATGCACCTGTGATCGCCGATCATGGTTGATATTCGGTTGACGGCGCTCGACAGGAGCCGCGATTTTGCCGAAACAATGGCGGCAAATCGATGACATAGATCGAGCGCGCCGGGGGAACTCAAAATGCAGATCCTTTTGAAGTTCATCAAATGGCTGCTCGGCCTGGCTATGCTGGCCGCCGCGATACTCGCCGGCTGGCTGTATTTCGCGCCGCCGGAACTGATCCGCGTCGGTTCCGGCTATGCGGCCAAGATCGTCTGCTCGAACGTCTTCATCGCCGGGCGCGACGCCAACGACGTGCTCGCCGTCGATGTGCAGGCGCCGGGTCATCCGCTGCTGAAGCTGATGAGAGTGTCGGTGGACAAGGAGAAGGGAACGGTTTCGGCGGGCCTGTTCGGCGCGCTCGGCAAAAGTGTCGCGGTCGCTCGCGAGGGGCTCGGCTGCGCCTCGGTTCCCGACGGGGATATTGCCGCCGCCAAGGCTATCGCCGGCGCTCCACCGACGCCGGCGCCGCTGCCCGATGCGATGTGGCCGGAAGGCGACGATGTCGGTGCCTCCCAGGATCTCGAGGTCGTGAAGGTCCTCGACGATCCAGCAATGACCGGCGCCGGGATGCGGGCGGTGGTGGTGGTCAAGAGCGGCCGCATCGTCGCTGAGCGCTATGGCGACGGCTTTTCCGAGAAGACGCCACTATTGGGCTGGTCGATGACCAAGACGGTGAATGCGGCGATCGTCGGCACGCTGGTGAAGGGCGGCAAGCTGGCGATGACCAACCAGGGCCTGTTCGGTCCCTGGAAGGGAGATGGCCGCGCCATGATCAGCCTCGCCGACATGATGGCGATGTCGAGCGGGCTGGAATTCAACGAGGATTATGGCGACGTCGCCGATGTGACGCGTATGCTCTATCTCGAACCGGACATGGCGGGCTTTGCCGGATCCAAGCCGCTGACCGGCGAGGTCGGCAGGGTGTTTTCCTATTCGAGCGGCACGGCGGTGATGCTGTCCCGATTGTGGCAGGACGCGATCGGCGACAAGGACAAGGCGCTGGCCTGGCCGAGGGCCGCGCTGTTCGATCCGCTCGGCATGCACAGCGCGGTGCTTGAAGCCGACGAGCACGGCACCTTCGTCGGCTCGTCCTATCTCTATGCCACGGCACGCGATTGGGCGCGCTTCGGCCAGTTCCTGCTGCAGGGCGGCGTCTGGAACGGCAAAGAGATACTGCCCGCCGGCTTCGTCGACTGGATGCGGGAACCGGCAACTGCCTCGAAGGTCTACGGCAAGGGGCAATTATGGATCGAAGGACCGGGCGACGAAGAAAACCCCGGCGCCGGCATTGCCGCCGGCCTGCCCAAGGACACCTATTGGATGGAGGGGCATGACGGGCAAACGGTCGCCATCGTCCCCTCGGAGCAGTTGGTTGTGGTGCGGCTCGGCCTGACGCCGGCCAGGCTCGGCTACCGGCCGCAGGCAATGGTGGCGGCGCTGGTCAAGGCGCTGCATTAGGCTGTATCGATATTCAGGTCAGGCCAAGTCGAAAACGGCGGTTTCCTGCGCTTGCGGCCTTCGCCGGCCAAAGCACTCATGAGCGGTCGTGGCAGTTAAGGCTACGGCCGGCGTAGGCCGGTGCTCACGTACCCAAAAGGACGCTCCGCTCCGGTTCTCGGAACCCCCGTTTTCGACTTGGCCTGACCTGAATCTCAACACATCCTGGCTATCGACCTGGGCCGATCACGGCGAGCCACGCATAGCCGCGACAAAGCGTTTGGAAACGGAAGCTTGCGCCGGTTCTTCCAGATTCCGAATCCAGAACCGCGCGCAACGATTCACGCGGCTCGACGTGGAATTTTTTCAGCCAGCCGCGCAACAGCGTGCGGAACCAGCTGGGCAAGGTTTCCTGCTGGCCAAAATCGACGACGTGCAGCGAGCCACCCGGTGACAGGGCAGCAAGTGCCGCAGACACCGTCTTCTCCCAGCCGGGAATCATCGACAGCGAATACGAGATAAAGACGCGGTCGAAACTTTTGACGCCGAACAGCGCCTTTGCGTCGAAATCAGTGGCGTCGCCGCGCGCCAGGGTGACGCGGCCGGAGAGGCCTTCGCGCGCGAGGGCGGCGGTGGCCGTCTCCAGCATCTCGGCCGAAATATCGAGGCCGAAGAAGCGCGCGCCGGGATAGCGGCGGGCAGCGAGGACAATGTTGCGGCCGGTGCCGCAGCCAAGCTCGAGCACCGTGCTGCCGGCCGGCACATCCAGTCCGGCGATAAGCCGGTCGCGGCCAAGCAGATAATATTTGCGGGTCAGGTCGTAGATATGACGCTGCCAGCGGTAGACACCGTCCATCAGTTCGGCATGGCTGGCCGGCAATTCGGTCGTGCTCATGCGGACCGCTTCACATAGAGATGGAAGCCGCCATAGATGGCCGAGCGATCGCAGGCCGAAAACTCGCGCGAGGCGTCGTTCTCGTAGCGCCACTGGTCGAGCAGCGAATTCGAGACGCGGCCGGGCAGCAGGCTGGGTTCCGCTGCGGTGCGGAAGATGACGCGGGCGCCTGTCGAGGCGGTTCGGGTGATCTCGGCCCACAACCCGTTGAGCTGGCCGTCGGTCATCCAGTCCTGTGCATCGAGCAGCACGAAGCGGTCGACCGAGCCGGCATCCTTGCCGGCAAGGAACTCGATCAGATTGGCGTGGTGGATGGCAACGCGATCGACATTGTTGCGGATCGTCTTGTAGTTGCGCTTTTCGAGGTAGGTGGGCAGGGCGGCTTCGCCCGGATTAGGGTAGCGGCGGGCGAAAGCCTGCCAGGCGAAATAATTGGTCTTCAGCGGAAAATCGCAGGCGAGCTTTTCCAGTCGTGCCTTCAGCACGCTGGCCATGGTGCCGTCACCCGAGGTGATCAGCGAATCGTACTGGGCCGGCGGAATGCCGAGGCCGAACAGCGAGGCTTTTCGCGAGGTCGCCCATTTCAGCAGCGGTTTTTCGAAGACCGGCGCCAGCTCTTCGTCGAAGAAGCGGCGCTGATCGGCGATGCTCTTGGCGTCCATGATGCCGGCCGGGTCGACGCCGAAGAATTTTGCGGTGCGGTGGCCCATGGCGATGAACAGGCCAAGCAGGCCGGTCTGGTAGAAATTGCGGTCGAAGACAGCGATGCGGCGACGACCGCGCCAGTTGCGGCGCTCCCAATAATGGCGGCTGACGGGGTCGAGATGCGGTGCGATGAAGCGATCATAGGCCTGCGAATTGTGCCCGGTCCCAGCCGCACCGAAGAAACGGAACAGGTCGCCCTGCGACGGCAGGTGACGCACCGCTGCGAGCTTCATGCGGTTCAGCGCAATATGCGCGGCGTTGAGGTCGACGGCATCGATCCTTTCTGGCGACCGGGTGAGATAGGAGAGGATGTTACAGCCGCCGGAGGCAATGGTGACGATGCGGTGGCCCTTGCCGAGTTGCATCGCGTCCATGTCGATTTCGGGGTCTTCCCAGATCTGCGGGTAGACAAGGCCGGAGAACAGGAAGGCGAACAAGCGCTCGGAGATGCCAGCTTTCGACAGCGGGCGGTTCTGGTAGACGGCCTTGCCGACCTCCTTGCCGCGGCGAAAAACCAGTTCCCCAGAAATGTCCGTCATGGCAACGCGATTCCCCGTTTGCTTTGCCGCAAGCGGGTAACGCAGGTGGATGACAGGCCGGTGACAACCTGTTGAAGCGAGTTCAGGCCTCGCCAAATCCGCCTGCGGTGGGTGTCGTCACAATGACTGCCTCGCCGGCGTCGAGCACTGTTTGATCGCAGGCTTTCAGCGTCTCGATCGCGCCGGTCTTGCGGCGGACCTTGGTCGAACCGGTCTCGCCATCACCGCCGCCGTCCAGCCCCCGCGGCGGGTGGCTGCGATGCGAGGACAGGATCGCGCATTCCATCTTTTCGAGGAAGCGGATGATGCGCTTGGTGCCGTCGCCGGCATTCCATTTGCCTTTGCCGCCGGAGCCTTCGCGGATATGGAAATCCTCGAGCAATACCGGGAAACGCAGTTCCAGCACTTCCGGATCGGTCAGGCGCGAATTGGTCATATGGGTGTGGACGCCGGAGGTGCCGGCAAAGCCGCGGCCGTCGTTCATCCGGCCGGCCGGCGAGCCCGAGCAGATCGTCTCGTAATACTGGTACTGCTTGTTGCCGAAGGTGAGATTGTTCATCGTGCCTTGCGCATTGGCCATCGCCTTCATGGCGCCGAACAGCGCGTTGGTGACATGTTGCGAGGTCTCGACATTACCGGCCACGACTGCCGCGGGATAGGTGGGCCTAAGCATCGAGCCGTCGGGAATGATGATGTTGATCGGCCGCAGACATCCGGCATTCATCGGGATGTTGTCTTCGACCATGACGCGGAAGGCATAAAGCACCGCGGCTCGGGCGACCGGCTCTGGCGCATTGAAATTGTTCTTCATGACCGGCGACGTGCCGGTGAAGTCGACGGTGGCTTCGCGCTTCCGCCGGTCGATAGTGATCTTCACTGTGATCTTTTGCCCGGTGTCGGTCGGATATTCGTATTCGGAACTGTCGGGCAGCCGCTCCAGCACGCGGCGCACGCTTTCGGCGGCATTGTCCTGAACATGGCCCATGTAGGCTTCGACCACATCGAGGCCGAAATGCGCGACCATCTTGCGCAGCTCGGCGACGCCCTTTTCGTTCGCGGCGATCTGCGCCTTGAGGTCGGCGATGTTCTGGTGCGGATTGCGCGCCGGGTAGGGGTGGTCGGTGAGCAGCGTCTCCAGGTCCTTCTCGCGGAACCGGCCGCGATCGACGATGCCGAAATTGTCAAACAGCACGCCTTCCTCGTCGACGGTGGTGGCAAGCGGCGTCATCGACCCGGGCGCGGTGCCCCCGATGTCGGCGTGGTGGCCACGCGAGGCGACGTAGAAGAGGATGAGGGGTTCCTCCCCCTTTGAGGGGGAGGTGCCGCCGAAGGCGGCGGAGGAGGTCGCCGCGGCAGTGCTCGACACTCTTGTGGTGCCTCCTGAGATGACCCCACCGGGCCGCTCCGCGGCCATCCTCCCCTCAAGCGGGAGGGAAAAAACAGGCGTCACCACGGTGATATCAGGCAGATGCGTGCCGCCATTGTAAGGCGCGTTCAGCGCAAAGACGTCGCCGGGGTGAATGTCGCCGGCATTGAGCCGGATGATGGTCTCCACCGAGCGATCCATGGAACCGAGATGCACCGGCATGTGCGGTGCATTGGCGACCAGCGCGCCGTTCCGGTCGAAGACGGCGCAGGAGAAATCAAGCCGCTCCTTGATGTTGACGGAATAGGCAGTGTTTTGCAGCGTTACGCCCATCTGTTCGGCGATCGACATGAACAGGTTGTTGAAGACCTCCAGCATCACTGGATCGGCTTCGGTGCCGAGTGCGGCGTGCCGGCGCTTCTTCTCGACGCGCCGCATCAATACGTGGTCCTTGGCGGTGATCTCGGCCTGCCAGCCCGGCTCGACGACAATGGTCTGGTTCGGCTCGATGATCAAAGCAGGGCCGGCGATCTTGTTACCAGGCTTCAGCGTTTCGCGAGGGAAGATGCCAGCGTCGCGCCAGACGCCGTCGACAAAGATTTTCCGGTTCCCGGAAGGACTTGCGGCCATATCTGCAACAACTGAATCGCTTTCATCGCGGCCGGTGCCGCCGGTATCGGTACCTTCGACGCCGATCGATTCGACGATCATCGGCTTGTCGTCGTAGACAAAGCCGAACTGCGCCTTGTGCGCCGATTCGAAGTCCGTCTTGGCTTGCGCGATCGAGCCGTGACCAAAGTTCACAGGCAGCGCGGTATCGGTGCCGTCATAGCGGACCTGCAGCACCGGCTTCGAGGCGACCGCGTCTTCGGCGATGCCTTGTGCGGCGAGTTCGTCGATGACGGCTTTGCGCAGCGTTGCGATGAGTTCATCGATCGCCGCCCCGGAGTCCTCCACCAGCGGCTTCAGCAGCGCCTGCTGGCGTGACGCAAATACAGAGGACAGGCCGATGCCGTATGCCGATAGCAGGCCGGAGAACGGATGGATCAGCACCGCCTCCATGCCCAGCGCATCGGCAACCAGGCAAGCGTGCTGGCCGCCGGCGCCGCCGAAACAGTTCAGGAGGTATTCGGTGACGTCGTAGCCGCGCTGCACGGAAATCTTCTTGATGGCGTTGGCCATGTTTTCGACGGCGACGGTGACGAACCCCTCCGCGACGGCTTCCGGCGAGCGGCCGTCGCCGATCTCGGCGGCAAGCGCGGTGAATTTTTCGCGAACCGTCTGCACGTCGAGCGGTTCGTCCTGCCCTGGTCCAAAAATAGCCGGGAAGAACTCGGGCTGCAGCTTGCCCAGCATGACATTGGCGTCAGTGACGGCCAACGGGCCCCCGCGCCTATAGGCGGCCGGGCCGGGGTTGGCGCCGGCCGAATCCGGCCCGGCGCGAAAGCGGCCGGCCTCGTAATGCAGGATCGAGCCGCCGCCGGCGGCGACGGTGTGGATGCGCATCATCGGCGCACGGATGCGCACGCCGGCGACCTCGGTGTCGAAGGCGCGCTCGTAGTCGCCATCATAGTGGGCGACATCGGTGGAGGTGCCGCCCATGTCGAAGCCGATGACCTTGCCGAAACCGGCGAGTTTTGCCGTCTCGACCATGCCGACGACGCCGCCGGCCGGGCCGGATAACAGCGCGTCCTTGCCTTGGAACATGTCGGCGGCGGTGAGGCCGCCCGACGACATCATGAACATGAGGCGAGGGCTTTCCCTCCCCCCCGAGGGGAGGGTGGCGGCGAAGCCGCCGGGTGGGGTCGTTGCGGCAGTGCTCAACGTTCTGGCGGTGCCTTCTGAGATGACCCCCTCTGGCCGCTGCGCGGCCATCTCCCCCTCGAGGGGGGAGAGGACGCCGAGCTCCTTCGCCACCTTCTGCACATATCTTGACAGAATGGGCGACAGGTAGGCGTCGACCACCGTGGTGTCGCCGCGGCCGACCAGCTTGATCAGCGGCGAGACCTCGTGGCTGACCGAGACCTGGGAGAATCCGAGCTTTCGACAGACTTTGGCGACGGCCTTTTCGTGCTCGGGGTGTTTCCAGGCATGCATGAAGACGATCGCGACCGCATCGATGCCGTCCGCCTTGGCTTGCTCAATAGCCGGGCGTACGGAAGCAATGTCGAGCAGGCGCTCGATACTGCCGTCGGCGCGAACCCGTTCGTCGATTTCGACGACACGCTCATAGAGCTGTTCGGGAAGGATGATCTGCTTGGCAAAGATATCGGGCCTGGCCTGATAGGCGATCCTCAGCGCATCGCGGAAGCCTTTGGTGATGAGCAGCAGCACGCGGTCGCCTTTGCGCTCGAGAAGCGCATTGGTGGCGACCGTGGTGCCCATCTTGACATCGCCGATCAGCGCGGAGGGGATCGGGGCGCCGGGCTGGACGCCGAGCAGTTCGCGAATGCCCTGGATGGCTGCATCGGCATAGGCTTCGGGATTTTCCGAAAGGAGTTTCCTTGGATGCAGCCCGCCTTGCGGGTCCCGGCCGATGACGTCGGTGAAGGTACCGCCGCGGTCGATCCAGAAATCCCATTTTGCGGTCATGGCAGCGCCTCCGGGCATTTTCATTTAGGCATCCTGTTAGTGCTCAACGCTTTGTACTGCCAAGCGCTTGATGTTACACGCGGAAACGCAACGTTACGAAACTCATCATGCGCTGATGCATTGTGCCCTCGATCGTCGCCGGCAACGGTGGCGTGATTAGAGGAGAGATAATCATGAAGAAACTCATTCTTGCGTCGGTCTCGGCGCTTGCCTTGCTTGGCGTTGCGGCCTGCAGCGACAGCGGCACCGACAACACCACGACGCAGAGCACCAACCCGCCGGCATCCGACCAGACGATGAAGCCGGCTGCTCCTGACGCCAACAAGCCTGCCGAGCCGGCTCCGGCTCCGGCACCTGCGCCGGCTGCCCCGGCGCAGTAGTCAACGTGACAACCAAGAAAGGCCGGCCTCACACGCCGGCCTTTCTGCTGCTTACGATACCCGCGCATTGTGGCCGAGTGCGACGACGCGGGTTTGCGTGCAGCGGTTTCCGTCTGCCGATTTCCATGGGCAAGCACTAGCGCTAGCCGTCTCAGGCATTCCGCCAAATCGATTGGGCCAGCCCTGCGGCACTGTCTTGGCTTGATAGCGATGGGTGGTTGGTCCTATGAAGCCCCCATGTCGATTTGGGACCGCCTCGGCGACTTCGTCACACGCGTTTCATCTTCAGCGTCGTCAGGCGTCGCCGAAGTGGTCGAAGCCGTGCGTACGGTTTTCTCCGGCGATGCCGATTTGCGCCGGCGTGTCGCCTTCTCGGTGGCGATGATCGCGCTTTCGGCCAAGATGGCCAAGGCCGACGGCATCGTCACGCAAGACGAGGTGCGCGCCTTCCAGGAAATATTCGAGGTGCCGAAGGAACAGAGGCGCAATGTGGCGCGGCTCTACGATTTGGCCAAACGCGACATTGCCGGTTTCGAAACCTATGCCGAGCGGATGGCGCAGCTTTGCGGTTCGGGCCATACCAACTGCCTGATGCTGGAGGATATACTCGACGGGCTGTTCCACATCGCCAAGGCCGACGGGCTGGTGCATGAGCGCGAGGGCCAATTCCTGCACCGGATCGCCGAGATCTTCCGCATCGATGAGGCGCATTACCAGAGCATCCTGGCGCGGCATGTCAATCTGGGTGCCGCCGACCCCTATGTCGTGCTCGGCATCGAGCGTGGGAAGCCGTTCGAGGAGGTCCGCAGGCGCTACCGCAAGCTGGTTTCCGACAATCATCCGGACCGGCTGATCGCACGCGGCCTGCCGCAGGAATTCATCAAGATCGCGACGACCAGGCTGGCGGCGATCAACGCGGCCTATGAAATGATCGAGCGAGGCCTGCGGCACGCATGAGCGGCTTTCCGCCCGACGAGCCGAGCGCCGAGGTCAGGGTATCGCCGAATTTCGGACCAAGACGCGGGATGCCCGGACCCGATATGATCGTGCTGCACTACACCGGCATGGCAACCGGGGCCGCTGCCGAGGCATGGCTGTGCGATCCGGCCAGCGAGGTGTCGTCGCACTATCTGGTCCATGAGGACGGCCGCATTGTTCAGATGGTGAGGGAAAGCGACCGCGCCTGGCATGCCGGCAAGAGCTCGTGGTTCGGACAGAGCGACATCAACTCCTGCTCGATCGGCATCGAGATCGTCAATCCGGGGCATACGCTCGGCTATCGCAACTTTCCAAAACCGCAGATCGACGCGGTGATCGGCCTGTGTGCCGGCATCGTCGAGCGCCATTCCATTCCGGCCCAGCGGGTGCTCGCCCATTCCGACGTGGCACCCGGGCGCAAGGTCGATCCGGGCGAGAAATTTCCATGGAAGACCTTGTTTGCCGCCGGCATCGGCCATGTTGTGCCGGCAGCACCGATCCGGCGCGGCGCCGTGCTGAGGCCAGGCGATACCGGCGCCGATATTGAGGCACTGCAGTCGATGCTGGCGCTTTATGGTTATGGCGTCGAGATCACCGGCGCTTTCGACCGGCAGACCGAAATCGTGGTCGAGGCATTTCAACGGCATTTCCGGCAGCGCCTGGTCGACGGCGTGGCTGACGGATCGACGATCCGCACGCTGGAAAGGCTGCTCGCTTCCGTAAGGATAGCCTCTCTCAAATAACCTTTTGCCAGATTAAAAGTTACAATCTGTTACTCAAAGTGACTTGCGTCGCCTTGTTTGGCGCCAATTCCATTGTCAAAGGCGATCCGTACAGATTGTCGGACGTCTATCCCCCCAGATGTTCCGATGTTGATTGAGGGTATCTGCGCGAAGTTCTTTGTGCGGATCAAACAGAACAGGATCACATGCAGAAATTGACCGTTTTAACGGCAGCCATTGCTGCCGGCGTAATGACTTTTGCCTTCAGTGCGGCAAACAGCGCACCGCTGAGCCAGCGGGCCGATCAGGGCTTCAGTGCCGCAGCCGGCAAAACCGCCATGCCGAAGGGTGGTGCAAAAGTAGAGAAGACCGCCACCGCGAAAGTGGAAAAAGCGGCCGCGGTAAGGACGAAAAAGCCAGTCTCCGCGAAAGGGCCAACCGCTGCGAGAAAGACAATCGCCAAACAGCATTTGAAGCGTAACCGCAAACGCATCGACCGCATGGCAACGGCGTCAGTCGCTCCGAAGAGCAGGCCAGCGCCCCAGGCGGCGGTTGTCGACGGCGGCGGACAGTATTCGGCGATCATTGCGCGTTATGCCGCCAGCTATGGCGTGCCGGTGTCGCTCGCCAATGCCGTCATCAAGATCGAAAGCAACTACCAGCCGAACCAGGTCGGCAGCGCCGGCGAGATCGGCCTGATGCAGATCAAGCCGGCGACGGCAAGAATGATGGGCTATAGCGGTCCGGTTCAGGGTCTCTACGATCCCGATACCAACATCAAATACGGCATGAAGTACCTAGCCATGGCGCGGGATCTCGGCGGCGGCACGACCTGCGGCACGATCCTGAAATACAATGCCGGCCACGCCGCCACACGGATGAACCCGGTGTCCGCAGCCTATTGCGGCAAGGTCAAGGTGCAGCTGGCAGCGCTTGGAGCGCCCGCCTGACAAGGGATAACTTGCTTTTTCGTTTGCGTTTTCGGGCCCGAACCCCTTTATACGCCTTGCCAGCTGGCCGGGCGGCCGCACCCGCGAAGCCGAAAGGCTGCGGGTGAGGAAAGTCCGGGCTCCATGGAGACACGGTGCCGGTTAATGGCCGGCGGGGGCGACCCCAGGGAAAGTGCCACAGAAAGCAAACCGCCACGATCCAATCGTGGCAAGGGTGAAAGGGTGGGGTAAGAGCCCACCGCGCGACTGGCAACAGGAGCGGCACGGTAAACCCCACCGGGAGCAAGACCGAATAGGGACGGTGCGAGGGGAAACCCTCGGGGGCTGTTTCCGGCTCACCGTCCGGGTAGGTTGCGTGAGGCGCATGGCAACATGCGCCCAAGATGAATGGCCGCCGCGTTCTCGCACCGCAAGGGGCGAGGGCCATACAGAACCCGGCTTACAGGCCAGCTGGCAGTTTTCTACCCATGTCGCGCAAGACAGCGAGGCTGCGGCCGATCGGTTGCTCGATCAAATCGAAGCCCGCTGGCAGCAAGTGGCCACTTATCCCTTCTCAGGTGAGCCGCGCGAAGACATCGCAACCGGAATCCGTCACCTGATCGTCGGCGAATACCTCACCTTGTATCATGTCCGCGAAGAGGCGATCGAAAATCATTCGCGTGCTGCACGGCCGGCGCAAGATCGACGCCGGCTCAGCCACCGATTGCGTCCAGCGACGCCTCGATCGCCTGCCAAAGCTCTTCCACCGGCTCGCAGCCGACCGACAGGCGAACGAAGCCGGGCGGTACGGCATCTCCCCTTCTTGATCGCCGTTCGGCCGAGGTGTGTACGCCGCCGAACGATGTCGCTGCCTGCATCAACGCGCAGTTGTTGATGAAATCCTCGGCCTTGTCCTCCGAGGCGAGCACGAACGAGATGAGAAAGCCGAAGCGCTCCATCTGCGCGCGGGCAAGATTGTGCGATGGGTCGCTCTCCAGTCCCGGAAAGCGCAAGCCGCTGATCGCGCGATGGGTCTTCAGCCGTCGCGCTATCATTTCGGCGGAAGTGCACATGCGGTCGAAGCGCACGTCCAGCGTTTCGAGACCGCGATGCACCAGCCATGCCTCGAACGGCCCGGGGATGGCGCCCGACGTCTCGCGCCAGTCGGTCACCCTCGAGATAATGTCCGCGTCGCGGCTGGCAACATGGCCGAACAGCACATCGGAATGGCCGTTTGGCGCCTTGGTGTCGGCAGCAATGACGATATCGGCGCCGAGATCGAGCGGGCGCTGGCCGAAAGGTGTCATCGTCGTGTTGTCGACCACAAGCACCGCACCCGCTCTATGCACGGCTTCGGCGACGGCTGCGATGTCACATATTTCCAGTCCTGGGTTGGCGGGTGTTTCGACGAAGGCAAGCCGATAACCGTCGAAGCCGCCGTCGAGGAAGCTCGACGTCGGCCGGACATCGTAGGCAACGCCGAAGGATTTCAGAAAACGGTCTGCCAGCGCTCGCGTCGTATGATAACCGTCGGACGGCAGCAGGATACGGTCGCCGGCTTTGAGCAGGCCGAAAAATATCGCCGAGATGGCAGCCATTCCCGAGGGAAAGGCAACGCATGGGGCGTCTTCCAAATGCGCCAGCATGTGCTCGACCGCATCCCACGTCGGATTGCTGAAGCGGCCATATTGATCGAAGCCGGTGGCGTCGCCGGGCGCATGAAAGATGGCGGCCATGGTCAGGGGCAAGGGGATCGGGTCGCCCTTGGCCAGCCCGCCGCGGCGCAGATGAGGAAGTGCTGCGGCGCGTGACTTGGCTGTTTCGGACATGATTTCAAACCTCGTTACTGACCGGAAAAGGAGATGCCGAGGCTATGCGCGGCAGCGATCCGCAGCAAGTCGGCTCCGGTTGGGCCACACGGCTCTAAACGCTTCGTTAGGCTTAATAGAGGATAAAGACGGGAGTGCCGTCAAAGCTGCTCTCCCCAGTTGTGGCAGGCGCGTTTTGAAGACTGTTCCCGTTGACGCCCATAGCACCCCATGATATCCCATTCCGATACTCAAGCCTTCGTTCCGTGTCAGGGTGAAGCGTACGCCAATCGGGCAGCCGCGGCGGCTGCGCGTTTGCCTGCGTTCGCCCGTCATAACGAAGTGGGTTTTGGACGCCGACCGGGCTGGGGCGGCGCGGACAGGAAGATGCAGAGGGGTGCGGCGGCGCAAGCGGCCGTAACGCGCAATGGACCGGTTTCTGTCGAACGCGGTGAACAGGATCGATGCGAAGGGACGGGTGTCCGTGCCGGCGCATTTCCGTGCCGTTGTGCAGAAACGCGGCTATTCGGAACTTTATGCGCTACGCTGCCTGGATCGCCCGGCGATGGATGTCGGTGGGCTCGACCTGCTCGATCGCTACGAGCAGCGCATCGCCCAGGAAGACCCGTTCCTGCAGACGGCGGACGACATGTCGTTCTTCTGCCACGGCGATGGAACGTTTCTGAAGCTCGACCAGGACGGCCGTATCACGATGAGCGATTTCATTCGCGAGCATACCGGCATTTCAGCGGAAGTGGCCTTCGTTGGCCGCGGCAATTTCTTTCAGATCTGGGAGCCCGGACGGCTCAGCGCCTATGGGACGGAAGCACGCGCCCGGCTTTTGCAGCTTCGGCAGGGGACGAAGCCCGGGGAGCGGCCGGAATGATGGCGGGCGACGGCGATGAAGTTCATGCCGCTGGCGGACCAGCCCGCCACATTCCGGTCCTCCTTGCCGAAGTTCTGGAGGCGCTGGCCCCGACAAAAGGCGAGGTGATCGTCGACGGCACGTTCGGTGCCGGCGGCTACACCAAGGCCATTCTGGCAAGCGGAGCCTCGGTCGTCGCAATCGACCGCGATCCGGATGCGATCGCGGCGGGGCGGGCCCTTGAACAGCAGTCCGGCGGCAAGCTCAGGCTTGTCCAGGCACCGTTCTCGACGCTCGACGAACAGGTTGAAAGTGCCGATGGCGTCGTGCTCGACATCGGCATCTCCTCCATGCAGATCGACCAGCCGGAGCGCGGCTTTTCGTTCCAGGCCGATGGACCGCTCGACATGCGCATGGCGCAGGCGGGCCTGAGCGCCGCCGACGTCGTCAACACCTTCAAGGTGGGCGATCTTGCCCGCATCTTCGGTTTTCTTGGCGAGGAACGCCATGCCGGGCGCATCGCCCGCATGATTGAAAGCCGTCGTGAAAAACGCCCCTTCGAGCGCACGCTCGACCTTGCCGATGCCATCGAGACGCATATCGGTCGCGCGCCAAAAGACAAGATCCATCCGGCCACCCGCGTTTTCCAGGCGCTGCGCATCTTCGTCAATGACGAGCTCGGCGAACTGGCCAAGGCACTGTTTGCCGCCGAGCGCGCGCTGAAACCGGGCGGGCGGCTTGCCGTGGTGACCTTCCATTCCCTGGAGGACCGCATTGTCAAGCGCTTCATCGCCGACAGAGCCGATTCAGCGACCGGATCGCGGCATCTGCCCGAGGCCCAGGCGCGCACCGCCACCTTCAGCAAGAAGGGCGGCGGCGTGACGCCTGGCGATGCCGAGATATCGGCAAATCCGCGGGCGCGTTCGGCAAGGCTGCGCGCTGCGATCCGTACAGAGGCGCCGGCGCGTGCCGGCGATTTTTCGATTTTCGGCCTGCCAAAACTGCCTGGCCCAAAGCTTCCCGGCGCCGATCGACCGGGAGAGAGGTGAGCACGTGTTTCGTACCAGCGACATAGTCCTGATCGCCGTCATGGTTTCGGCGGCTGCCCTGACCTACAAGACCAAGCGCGAGGCCGAGGAGCAACTGGCGGCAGTGCACAAGATCCAGGCGCAGATCCGTTATGAAGAGGACACGATCGACCTGCTCAAGGCGGACTGGAGCCTGCTTACCCAGCCGTCGCGCCTGCAAAAGCTCACCGAAATCTACAAATCGCAACTCGGACTCGAGCCGGTCAATGCGCGGCAGATCGTCGGGCTGGACGATCTGCCGGCGAAACCCGTCAACATCGAGGACCTTTCATCGCAGCGGCTGGGCGGCATGGCCGATGTCGGCGGAAAGGATCCCGTGGTGACCGGAGGCATCATCCAATGATCAGCGGATTTCCAATCGCCGCCAGATTTCCAAAGGTTGGGAAGCTGCTGAAGCGCGGTTCGAAGCCCGGTGGGGGCGGATCGATCGTCGTCGAAGGAGCCCGCAAGGCGACCGGTGGCAAGGGCAGGACCCGCATCGTCATGACGATGGCGGTGTTCTTCGGCATCTATTCGACCATTGCCGGGCGGTTGGTCTATCTGGGTTTCCAGAATCCCGACCTGTCGGGCGGCCCGCAGAGCCGGGTGACGGCATCGCGACCCGACATCGTCGACCGTAACGGCGAAGTGCTGGCGACCGACATCAAGACGGCGTCGCTGTTTGCTGAGCCGCGCCGCATCGTCGATGCCGACGAGGCGATCGAAAAACTGTCGACGGTGCTTCCCGAGATCGACTACGAGCAGACATACAACAAGCTGAAGAGCGGCGCCGGCTTCGTCTGGCTGCAGCGGCAACTGACGCCGAAGCAGCAGGCCGACATCATGCAGCTCGGCATCCCCGGCTTCGGCTTCCGCACCGAAAAGCGCCGGTTCTATCCGGCCGGCGAAACCTCGTCCTACATTGTCGGCCTCACCAACATCGACAATCAGGGCATCTCCGGCATGGAGAAATACATAGACGAACAAGGCTTGAGCGACCTTCAGGCGTCGGGCCTGGCGGTGGCCAAGGATTTGAAACCGGTGCAGCTCTCGATCGACCTGCGCGTCCAGCATATCGTGCGCGACGAGGTCGCCACCGGCATGGAAAAGTACCACGCGATCGCGGCGGGTGCCGTCGTGCTCAACGTCAAGACGGGCGAGGTGCTGGCGATGGCCTCCGTTCCGGATTTCGATCCGAACAACCCCTATAATGCGCAGGACAAGGACCGGCTCAACCGAATGTCCGCAGGCCTCTACGAAATGGGGTCGACCTTCAAGAGCTTCACCACCGCCATGGCGCTCGATTCCGGCAAGATAACGCTGCAAAGCCGCTTCGACGCGTCGCGCCCGATCAGGATCGGCCATCAAACCATCCATGATTTCCATGCCAAGGGCCGGATACTGTCAGTTCCGGAAGTGTTCATCTATTCGTCCAATATCGGTTCTGCCAAGGAAGCCGAAGCGGTTGGCATCGACGGACACCGCGAATTCCTGCATCGCCTGGGAATCCTCGAGAAGATGCAGACCGAACTGCCGGAAGTCGCTCGGCCGACCGAGCCCAAGGTCTGGAAGCAGGTCAATTCGATCACCATCGCCTTCGGCCACGGCGTGTCGACGACTCCGCTACAGACAGCGGTCGGCTGCGCCGCGCTGATGAATGGTGGCTATCTGATGGACCCAACCTTCCTGCCTCGCACGCAGGAGCAGGCGATGGCGGTCGCCAAGAAAGTGGTCAGCGACAAAACGGTCGAGGGTATGCGCTATCTCTATGCACTCAATGCCGAAAAGGGATCCGGTCGCAATGCACGGGTGCCAGGATACCGGGTGGGCGGCAAGACGGGAACGGCGGAGAAGGTCGTCAACGGCCGCTACTCGAAGGAAAAGAATTTCAACGCCTTCGTTGCAGCTTTCCCGATGGACGATCCGCAATACATAGTGCTTACGATCGCCGACGAACCGAAGCCGGAAAAGCCCGGCATGGGTGCTACGGCCGCCTCGAACGCGGGCATCATGGCTGCAAACATCATCCGACGTGCGGCTTCCATGCTTGGCGTGAAGCCAGATTTCAGCCATGAAAATGGTGCAACGCTGGTTTCCTATCAGTGATTCTTCGGGCGCGCCGGCAACTGCGCGTTATTTTGTTGCGATGAACGGGGTTCGATGAAGCTGAAAAATCTAGCCGGTATCCTGCCTGTCGATGGGACAGCTCCCTTCGACATGGAGGTTACAGGGATTTCGTCGGATTCCCGCCAGGTAACAGAGGGCGTCGTCTTTTTCGCGCTCACCGGCTCCAAGGCGGATGGCGCAGCCTATGCAGCCGACGCCGCGAGCCGCGGCGCCGCAGCGATCGTGGTCGGCAAGGGCAGTGCGGTCGCCGGGCTGCCAGTGCCGGTTCTTGTCGTAGACGATCCGCGCCTTGCGCTGGCGCAGAGTGCGGCCCGTTATTTCGGCAAGCAACCACAAACCATGGTCGCGGTGACCGGAACCAGCGGCAAGACCTCGGTCGCCGCATTCACCCGGCAGATATGGGAGCAGGCGGGTTTCGCCGCCGCCTCGATCGGCACGACCGGCGTGGTGGCGCCGGGCCGCAACGAATATGGCTCGCTGACCACGCCGGATCCGGTGGCATTGCACAGGCTGCTCAAGGAGCTGGCGGAGGCCGGCGTCACCCACGCCTCGATGGAAGCGTCCAGCCATGGCCTCGACCAGCGCCGGGTCGACGGCGTCAAGCTTACGGCCGGCGGCTTCACCAATCTCGGCCGCGACCATATGGACTATCATCCGACGGTCGAGGACTATCATCGCGCCAAATTGCGTCTGTTCGACGCGCTGCTGCCGAAGGGCGCGCCGGCCGTTATCTTTGCCGACGACCCGTGGTCGGAGCCGACAATCAAGGCGGCGCATGCAGCGGGACTGAATGTGCTGACGGTCGGACGCCACGGCGATTTCCTGCGGCTGAAGCGGGTCGAGCACGAGCGCCACCGCCAGCGCGCCGAGGTTGAAGCGGACGGCGTTCTCCATGAAGTCGACTTGCCGCTGGCTGGCGACTTCCAGATTGCAAATGCGCTGGTGTCGGCCGGCCTCGCCATTTCGACTGGAACATCTGTTGCCAAAGCGTTGATGGCGCTGGAGAAATTGAAGGGCGCGCCGGGACGGCTCGACCTTGTCGGGACGGCCGCCAACGGGGCGCCCGTCTATGTCGACTACGCTCACAAGCCAGATGCACTGGAAAACGTGCTAGCTTCGGTGCGCCCCTTTACCACTGGCCGCGTCATCGTCGTATTCGGTTGCGGCGGCGACCGCGACCGGGGCAAGCGGCCGATCATGGGCGAGATCGCCACAAGGCTGGCCGATGTCGTCATCGTCACCGACGACAATCCCCGCTCGGAAGTCCCCGAGACGATCCGCGCCGCGATCCTGGCGGCTGCACCGGGGGCGATCGAGATCGGCGACCGGCGCAAGGCCATCCACCAGGCAGTCGGGATGCTTCACGCCGGCGATACGCTGATCGTGGCCGGCAAGGGCCATGAGGAAGGCCAGACCATCGGCGCCGAGACGCTGCATTTTTCCGATCATGAGGAAGTTCGCTCGGCGCTGCGGGAGCAAACGGCGTGAGCCATCTGTGGACCTCCGAGGCGCTGGTTGCCGCCATGGATGGCCGGCCGCTCGGTCCGATGCCGGAAGGCATCGCCGGCATTTCCATCGACAGCCGCAGCCTGCAGCCTGGAGACGCCTTCTTCGCCATCAAGGGCGAGGCCATGGACGGCCATGATTTCGTCACCGCCGCCATCAAGGCGGGCGCCGGCGTGCTGGTCGTCGCAGAGGGCAAGCTGCCGTCGCTGGGGCGGCTGACGGCACCGATGATCGTCGTGGAGGATGTGCTCGTCGCGCTGGAAAAGCTCGGCGTTGCGGCGCGCGCACGCTCAAAGGCGAGGGTGATTGCCGTGACCGGATCGGTGGGCAAGACCACCACCAAGGAAGCACTGCGCCACGCTCTCTCCGCGGTCGGTACCGTGCATGCATCGGTCCAGTCGTTTAACAATCACTGGGGTGTGCCGCTGACGCTGGCGCGCATGCCGCAGGATTGCGATTTTGCCGTCTTCGAGATCGGCATGAACCATCCGGACGAGATCCGGCCTCTGGTCAAGATGGTCCGGCCGCATGTCGCCATCATTACGCTGATCGCGGCCGCTCACCTCGGCTTCTTCCGCAACCTGGATGAGATCGCCAAGGCCAAGGCAGAGATTTTCGAGGGACTGGAACCCGGCGGCGCCGCCCTTCTCAACCGCGACGATGCGCGCTGGAAGCTGCTGGAGAAGATGGCGAAAGAGGCCGGCGTCGAGCATGTTTACGGATTCGGCGAGAATGCCCGGGCGACCTTCAAACTGATCAAATGCGAACTCGATGCCGACCATTCCGTGATAACCGCCAAGATTGGCGGGCACGAGATCGTCGCCAGGATCGGCGCGCCGGGCCGCCATATGGTGCAGAATGTGCTGGCGGTGCTGGGTGCAGCGCATCTGGTCGGAGCCGACGTCACCAGGGTTGCGCAGGCGCTGGCCGATCTGTCGCCCGAACGCGGACGCGGCAAACGCTATATGTTGCGCCACCCCAAGGGGCCGATCACGCTGATCGACGAGAGCTACAACGCCAATCCGGCGTCGATGAGCGCTGCAATGGCGCTGCTCAACACGACGCCGGTGTCGGGCGAGGGCAGGCGCATTGCCGTGCTCGGCGATATGCTCGAGCTCGGCAGCCATTCGGCGAAATTGCATGCCGCCCTTGCCGACCTGATCGTCGGCACCGACACGCGCACGGTTTTTCTCGGCGGCCCGGAAATGCGGGCGCTGGCCGACGTTTTGCCCGGCGAGATCAGGACGGAGTACCGCGCCGGCGCGGAAGATCTGAAACCGGTGCTTCTGTCGGAGTTGAGGCCGGGTGACGTGGTTATGATCAAATCGTCGAAAGGCATAGGCTTTTCAAAGCTGGTCGAGGCATTGCTCGGCAAGTTTCCGGCGGAAGCCACAACCAGTAGACAGACCTAGGATCGGTCCGGGGGACGCAAGCGCATGTTAACACTGCTCGTCGAATTTGCGGACAAGATCTCGGTCTTCAATGTCTTCCGCTACATAACTTTCCGCACCGGCGGGGCGCTGATCACAGCGGCGCTGATCGTGTTCATCTTCGGACCGACCATCATCAATTCGCTGAGGCTGCGGCAAGGCAAGGGACAGCCGATCCGCGCCGATGGGCCACAGACGCATTTCAAGAAGGCGGGAACGCCGACCATGGGCGGGCTGATGATCCTGTCCGGCATCATCGGTTCGTCACTGCTGTGGGCGAACCTGTCGAGCATCTACGTCTGGGTGGTGATGCTGGTGACGCTGGGGTTCGGCTCAATCGGCTTTTACGACGACTACCTCAAGGTGACGAAGCAATCGCATCTCGGCTTTTCCGGCAAAGCGCGGCTGGGGCTCGAATTTGCCATCGCAGGCATCGCCGCCTGGGTGATCATGCATAACGGCCAGGCGCCGTTCTCGTCATCGTTGACATTCCCTTTCGCCAAGGAGTTTCTCGTCAATCTCGGCTGGTTCTTCATCCCGTTCTCGTGCTTCGTCATCGTCGGCGCCGGCAATGCGGTGAACCTGACCGACGGCCTCGACGGACTGGCGATTGTGCCGATCATGATCGCGGCGGCGTCCTTCGGCGTCATCGCCTATCTCTCCGGCAACGCGGTATTCGCCGAATATCTTCAGATCCATTTCGTGCCCGGTACCGGCGAACTGGCGGTGGTCCTTGGAGCGGTGATCGGCGCCGGGCTCGGCTTCCTGTGGTTCAATGCGCCGCCGGCGGCCATCTTCATGGGCGATACCGGCTCGCTGGCGCTGGGCGGGCTGATCGGCACGGTCGCGGTGGCGACCAAGCACGAGATCGTGCTGGTCATCGTCGGAGGCCTGTTCGTTGTCGAGATATTCTCGGTCATCATCCAGGTCGGCTATTTCAAGATGACCGGCAAGCGCGTCTTCCTGATGGCGCCGATCCACCATCATTTCGAAAAGCTCGGCTGGACCGAAAGCCAGGTGGTGATCCGCTTCTGGATCATCGCCGTCATCCTGGCGCTGGTCGGCCTGTCGACCCTGAAGCTCAGATAGGAGGCCGCTTGATCCCCGCCGCATCCTTTTCAGGCAAGCGCGTTTCGCTCTTCGGGCTCGGCGGCTCGGGGATCGCCACGGCGCGCGCGCTGATCGAAGGCGGCGCAGATGTGCTGGCCTGGGACGACAATCCCGACAGCGTCGCCAAGGCTGGCGCGGTCGGTATTGCAACCGCGGACCTGCGCGGCGCGGACTGGGCGAGGTTTTCCGCCTTCGTGCTGTCGCCCGGCGTGCCGCTGACGCACCCGAAGCCGCACTGGACTGTCGAGCTCGCGCGGGGCTCCGGCGTCGAGATCATAGGCGATATCGAGCTTTTCTGCCGCGAGCGGACGGCGCGGGCGCCGGAAGCACCTTTCATTGCGATCACCGGCACCAACGGCAAGTCGACGACCACGGCATTGACGGCGCACATACTCAAGTCGGCCGGGCGCGACACGCAGATGGGCGGCAATATCGGCCGTGCGGTGATGACGCTCGATCCGCCGCAGCCCGAGCGGCACTATGTGGTTGAGTGCTCTTCCTACCAGATCGACCTTGCCCCCTCGATCAATCCGACGGCCGGCGTCCTGCTCAATCTGACGCCGGACCATCTCGACCGCCATGGCACGATGCAACACTACGCCTCGATCAAGGAGCGGCTGGTGGCCGGCAGCGAGACGGCAATCATCGGCGTCGACGATTCCTGGTGCGCCCAGATCGCCGACCGGCTGGAGCGGGCAGGCCGGCAGGTCATTCGGATTTCCAAGCGCCTGCCCCTGACCGACGGTTATTTCGCCGACGGCACGAATTTAATGGAAGCCGTGCACGGCCGCTACAGCCGGGTCGCCTTCCTCGAAGGCATCGGCTCCTTGCGCGGCCAGCACAATGCGCAGAATGCACTGGCCGCCGCCGCCGCCTGCCTCAAGGTCGGGCTCGAACTCGGCGAGATCCAATCCGGACTGGAGAGTTTCCCCGGGCTGGCGCACCGCATGGAGCAGGTCGGCCGCAAAGGGCATGTGCTGTTCGTCAACGATTCCAAGGCGACCAATGCCGATGCCGCTGCACCGGCGCTGTCGAGCTTTGCGCGTATCCATTGGATTGCCGGCGGCCTGCCGAAGGAGGGCGGCATCGAGCAGTTGCGCGGCTTCTTCCCGCGCATCGCCAAGGCCTATCTGATCGGCGAAGCTGCACCGGCCTTTTCGGCGACGCTGGGCGAGGCGGTGCCTTACGAGATCTCAGGCACGTTGGCCGCGGCAGTCGAACACGCCGCCCGTGATGCGGCCAGGGATAGTAGCGGCGAGGCGGTGGTGCTGCTGTCGCCGGCCTGCGCCAGTTTCGACCAGTTCAAGAATTTCGAAGTGCGCGGCGAGGCGTTCAGGCAGGCCGTAACCGCCATTGATGGCGTGATGCCCATCGGAGGGACACGATAATGCAAAGCCGTCTCGACAAAAGCCCGGTTGCGACCTGGTGGTGGACGATCGATCGCTGGTTCCTGGCGGCGTTCCTGTCGCTGATGGGGCTCGGCATCGTTTTGTCCTTCGCCGCAAGCCCGGCGGTGGCCGAGCGCATCGGGCTCGACAGTTTCCACTTCGCGACGCGCCAGATTATCTTCACCATTCCGGCACTTGGGGTGATGCTGGCTGTCTCGTTCCTTGAATCCAGGCAGATCCGGCGCATGGCGCTGGTCATGCTGTGCATCATGCTGTTTCTGATGGTGGCAGTGCTCTACATCGGCGTCGAGGTGAAGGGCGCGCGGCGCTGGGTGTCGCTTGCCGGTCTGTCGATCCAGCCATCCGAGTTCCTGAAACCGGCCTTCGTCATCATCTGCGCCTGGCTGTTCGCCGAGCACAAGCGGCAGCCCGACATTCCCGGCAATCTGTTCGCCATGTTGCTGCTTGCACTGGTTATCTCGCTGCTGGTGGCGCAGCCTGACCTGGGGCAGACCATGCTGGTGCTCGGCACCTGGGGGGTGATGTTCTTCATGGCCGGGTTGCCGTGGCTGTGGATCGTCGCGCTGGGTGCTGCCGGCGTCGGCGGCGTGTTCGCCGCCTATGCGGTGTTCCCGCACGTTGCCGGCCGCATCGACCGCTTCATGACCGGCGAGGGCGACACGTTCCAGGTCGACATGGGCCGCGAGGCGCTGATCAATGGCGGCTGGTTCGGCGTCGGGCCGGGCGAGGGTACCGTCAAGCGGGTCATCCCCGACAGCCACGCCGACTTCGTCTTCTCCGTCGCCGGCGAGGAATTCGGGTTGATCATGTGTTTCTTCATCATGTCCATCTTCGGCTTCATCGTGCTGCGCGGTCTCAACACGGCGCTCAAGGAGCAGGACGATTTCACCCGCTATGCGGTTGGCGGCCTGGTCACGGTCTTCGGCCTGCAGTCGGTCATCAACATGGCCGTCAATCTGCAGCTGATGCCGGCCAAGGGCATGACACTGCCGTTCATCTCCTACGGCGGCTCTTCGCAGATCGCGATCGCCATCTCGATGGGCATGGTGCTGGCGCTGACGCGCAAGCGCCCGGAAAAGCGCAAGCAGCTGGGCTTCATGCCGTCGCCGCGTGCGATGCCGGCGGAGTGAGATGGCGAAGGGGGTCATCCTGCTGGCGGCAGGCGGCACGGGCGGACACCTGTTCCCGGCCGAGGCGTTGGCGCACGAACTGACCAGGCGCGGCTGGACGGTGCATCTGGCGACGGACGAGCGCGCCGAGCGCTTTACCGGACAGTTCCCGGCAGCCGCCATCCATCCGATCCAGTCGGCGACGATGGGGTCGAAAAATCCTTTTGCCGTGCTCGCCGCGTTTTGGAAAATCTGGCGCGGCGTGCGGCAGGCATCGGCCGTCATCGCCAGCATCAAGCCCGCCATCGTGGTCGGCTTCGGCGGTTATCCGACACTGCCGCCGCTTTACGCGGCGACCCGGCGCAAGGTGCCGACGCTGATCCACGAGCAGAATGCGGTGATGGGCCGCGCCAACCGCGCGCTTGCCGGCCGCGTCGACGCCATTGCCGGTGGGTTCCTGCCTGAAGACAGCAGTGCCGCAGGCGCCAAGACGGTGACCACCGGCAATCCGGTCAGACCGCAAGTGCTGGAGGCGGCGAAGACACCTTATGCCGCATCGGCCGGCGAAGAGCCGTTCCGATTGCTGGTGTTTGGCGGCAGCCAAGGCGCGCAGTTCTTTTCCGACGCGGTGCCGGCGGCAATCGCCCGGCTTTCCGACGCACAGCGCAGGCGGCTGGCGATCACACAGCAGGCGCGCGCCGACGATGTGACGCGGGTGAAAGCCGCCTATGCCGCACTTGGCATTGGGGCCGAGGTGTCGCCGTTCTTCACCGACATGGCAAAGCGGCTGGCGGCGGCGCATCTGGTGATGTCGCGCTCCGGCGCATCGACCGTATCGGAAATCGCGGTGATCGGCCGGCCGGCGCTGCTGGTGCCCTATCCGCACGCGCTCGACCACGACCAGGCGGCGAATGCGGCGGCCCTTGCGGCAGCGGGCGGCGCCGAGGTGCATCCGCAATCCACGCTTTCGCCCGAGCACATTGCTGCGTTGATCGGGGCCTTGATGGATGATCCGGGCAGGGCGGCGACAATGGCCGCGGCGGCGAAATCATCCGGAAAACCGGATGCCGCGCGGTTGCTCGCCGATCTGACAGAGGCTATTGCGTCCAGGAAATCCGTTTCGGAATTCAGGAAGGAGACGCACGAATGAAGATGCCACAGACGATCGGCCTCGTGCATTTCATCGGCATTGGCGGCATCGGCATGAGCGGCATCGCCGAGGTGCTGCACAATCTCGGCTACAAGGTGCAAGGGTCCGACCAGGCCGACAGCGCCAATGTGCAGCGGCTGCGCGACAAGGGCATCGAATGCTTCGTCGGCCACCAGGCCGAAAACCTCGGCGAGGCCGAGGTGGTCGTCGTCTCCACCGCAATCAAGAAATCCAATCCGGAACTGAAGGCGGCGAGAGAGAAGTTGCTGCCGATCGTGCGGCGCGCCGAAATGCTAGCCGAGTTGATGCGGTTCCGCCAAGCGGTCGCGATCGGCGGCACGCATGGCAAGACGACGACGACTTCGATGGTGGCGACGCTACTCGAAGCCGGCGGGCTCGACCCGACGGTGATCAATGGCGGCATCATCAATGCCTATGGCACCAATGCCCGCATGGGCGACGGCGAATGGATGGTGGTCGAGGCCGACGAGAGCGACGGCACCTTCCTCAGGCTGCCGGCCGAGATTGCCGTCGTCACCAATATCGACCCCGAGCATCTCGATCATTACGGCTCCTTCGACAAAGTGCGCGAGGCGTTTCGTCAGTTCGTCGAGAATGTGCCGTTCTACGGCTTCGGCGTGATGTGCACCGACCATCCCGAGGTGCAGGCGCTGGTCGCCCGCATCGAGGACCGGCGCGTCATCACCTATGGCGAAAATGCGCAGGCCGACGTGCGCTTCACCAATCACCGCATGGACGGCCCGACCTCGGAATTCGACGTGGTGATCCGCGATCGCAAGACGCACGGCCAGATAACGATATCAGGTCTGCGGCTACCCATGCCCGGACGTCACAATGTCTCCAATGCGACGGCGGCGATTGCCGTCGCGCATGAGCTCGGCCTTCCGGCTGAGGCAATTAAGAAGGGCCTGTCGTCCTTCGCCGGCGTCAAGCGGCGCTTCACCCATACCGGTTCGTGGAACGGTGTCGATGTGTTCGACGATTACGGTCATCATCCGGTCGAGATCACGGCGGTACTGAAGGCTGCGCGCAGCGCCACCAAGGGCCGCATCATCGCCGTTACCCAACCGCACCGCTTCACCCGGCTGCGCGATCTGTTTGACGAGTTTTCCGTCTGCTTCAACGACGCCGATACGGTAATGGTGGCGCCCGTCTATGCGGCCGGCGAGGAACCGATCGACGGCGTTACGTCCGACGCACTGGTGTCGCGCATCCGCTCCGGCGGCCATCGCGACGCACGCTACATCGAAGGTCCGGCGGCGATCGGGCCGATCGTTCGCGAGGTGGCGAAGCCGGGCGATTTCGTCGTTTTCCTCGGCGCCGGCAACATCACTCAATGGGCCTATGCGCTGCCCAAGGAACTCGGCGGGACCATCTCATGATGCGCGGCCAGGCGTTGATCGAGAAGCTTGGCGACCGGCTTGCCGGACTGCGCGGCCGCATCACGCCCAATGCCGAGATGGACAAGATCACCTGGTTTCGAGCCGGCGGGCTCGCGGACGCATTGTTCCAGCCGGCCGACGAGGACGATCTTGCCGCGTTCCTGAAGGCGGTGCCCGAGGAAATACCACTGACCATCGTCGGCGTCGGCTCGAACCTGCTTGTCCGTGACGGCGGCATTGCGGGCTTCGTCATCCGGCTTTCGGCCAAAGGCTTTGGCGAGACCGAAGTAATTGCGCCGACCATGATCAAGGCGGGCGCCGCAACGCCCGACAAGCGTCTTGCGGCCGTTGCCTACGAGGCCGGCATTGGTGGCTTTCACTTCTACCACGGCATTCCCGGCGCCATTGGCGGAGCGCTGAGGATGAACGCCGGCGCCAATGGCGTCGAGACACGCGAGCGTGTGGTCGAGGTGCGGGCACTCGACCGCAAGGGCAATGTTCATACGCTGAGCAATGCCGACATGGGCTATGCCTATCGCCATTCAGCGGCGCCGTCGGGGCTGATCTTCACATCGGCGCTGCTCGAAGGCGTTCCCGAGGACAAGGCGGCGATCAAGGCCGCGATGGATGCTGTCCAGAACCATCGCGAGACCGTGCAGCCGATCCGCGAAAAAACCGGGGGCTCGACCTTCAAGAATCCCGAGGGCACCTCGGCCTGGAAGGAAATCGACAAGGCCGGCTGCCGCGGCCTGATGGTCGGCGGGGCGCAGATGTCGCCGATGCATTGCAACTTCATGATCAACACCGGAACCGCCACCGGCTACGAGCTTGAATATCTCGGTGAGACGGTGCGTGCGCGCGTGCTCGAAAAATCGGGCATCCGGCTGCAGTGGGAGATCAAGCGCATCGGTAATTTTCGGCCGGGCCATGCGGTCCAGGAATTTCTCGGGCAGTTGCTTTAGGCAAGTCGACCGCCGTTGCTTTTCGGACTCATGAATTCACATTTTGCTGCCGTTTTTGCGGAAAGTGAATCCATCGGAATCGTAAGCACTTGCCAGCGAATCAACTCTCTGATTCTCTGCCCTGAAGCGTTTCCTGATTTGAGTCGTTTCGACGCGTTGCTCGCGTTTCCGTCTGGGGGGCAACCTGCCGGGAGACTCGGACTCAATGTTGCGGAAACACGGAGCGAAGTTGCTCGGCGCGTATGAGTGTGCGCGATGCTTTTCGGGTCATGCACGATAGTGCAGGCCTGCTGCGAGAGGAAATGACGGGGAATGACAAGCAAGCACGTGGCCGTCCTTCTGGGAGGATTCTCGTCCGAGCGGCCCGTGTCCCTGTCGTCGGGCAAAGCCTGCGCCGATGCGCTCGAGGGAGAGGGCTACCAGGTCACCCGCGTCGACGTCTCGCGCGACATCGGCTCGGTGCTCAGCGCGCTCAAGCCTGACGTCGTCTTCAACGCACTGCACGGCCCTTTCGGCGAGGACGGCACCATCCAGGGCATCCTCGAGTACCTCGCCATTCCGTACACGCATTCGGGCGTGCTTGCCTCGGCGCTCGCGATGAACAAGGAACAGGCCAAGAAGGTCGCCAAGGCGGCCGGCATTCCGGTGGCGGAATCGAAGGTGGCCAATCGCTTCGCCATCCAGAACAAGCACCCGATGAAGCCGCCCTATGTGGTCAAGCCGGTCAACGAAGGGTCGAGCTTCGGTGTCGTCATCGTGCATGAAGGCCAGTCGCATCCGCCGCAGATCATCGGCTCGTCCGAGTGGAGATACGGCGATACGGTCATGGTCGAGCGTTATGTGCACGGGCGGGAATTGACCTGCGCGGTGATGGGCGATGTGGCGCTCGGTGTCTGCGAGATCATCCCGACCGGCCATTCCTTCTACGACTATGATTCAAAATACGTCGCGGGAGGATCAAAACACGAATGCCCGGCAAAACTTTCACCGAATATTTACCAAAAAATACAGACACTGGCACTCAAGGCTCATCAAGCTATCGGCTGTCGGGGCGTTTCCCGATCGGACTTCCGTTATGACGATCGTCACTCCGAAAACGGCGAAATTGTCTGGCTCGAGGTCAACACCCAGCCGGGCATGACGCCGACGTCTTTGGTGCCGGAAATCGCCGCGCAAGCGGGACACTCGTTCGGCGATTTGTTGAGTTGGATGGTGGAGGACGCTTCGTGTCTGCGTTGAAGTGGGGACAGGGCAGGGGGAAGGGCGCGGCCGGGCCGGCGCTGTTCGGCATGCCGTTGTCGTTCGACCATTTCGTGCTGCCGCGCCTGCTCCGCCGGCCGGTGCGCGTGCTGGCGCGCCTCGGCGAGGGCGACTTCGAAGCGCCGCCCTATTGCGCTGCCATGCTGTCGGCGGCGTTGCTTATTTCGAGCAGTGCCTATGGCGCCTATCTCGGCGGACATGCCGACGCCATCGTCCAGAGTGTCACCGCCCGAACCGGCTTTGCCGTCGATCAGGTCAAGGTCGTCGGCAACCGCGAAACATCCGAGATCGATATTCTCGACAGGCTGGAACTCGACGGCTGGACCTCGCTGATCGGCTTCGACGCCGAAACCGCGCGCGAACGCATCACCACGCTACCCTGGGTCGAAGCCGCGGCAGTGCGCAAGGTCTACCCGCATACGCTGGAAGTGCGCGTCGAGGAGCGCGAGCCGTTCGCGCTGTGGCAGCAAGGCAGCGCGCTTTCGGTCATCGAGAAATCCGGCGCCGTCATTGCGCCGTTCTCCGGCGGCAAGCAGATATTGCTGCCGCTGATCATCGGCACCGGCGCACCGGCCAAAGCGCCGGATTTCCTAGCGAAGATCAAGAATTATCCGGAGCTCGCCGCGCGGATCAAGGGCTATATCCGCATCGGCGAACGGCGCTGGGATCTCAAGCTTGAAAACGGCATCACGATCAAACTTCCCGAAGACGGCGAGGATCAGGCGATTGCCGACCTGGTCAGGATGGACCACGAGAACGGGCTTTTGACGCGCGACATCGCTGCCGTCGACATGCGCCTTTCCGATCGTCTGGTCGTCCAGCTGACGCCGGAGGCGGCGACACAGCGCGAGGCCGCGCTCAACGAAAAGCCCAAGATGCTGAAGCGCAAGCCGGAGACGAAAATATGAGCTGGCTTGGCGGCAATAGCGATGCTTCGGCGCGCCGGTCCGGCATCTTGACGGTGCTGGATGTCGGCTCCAGCAAGGTCTGCTGCGTGGTGGCCAAGCTCAAGCCGCGCGAGGATGGCAAGCTGCTGCGCGGACGCTCGCATCGCGTCCAGGTGATCGGCATCGGCCACCAGAAATCGCAAGGCGTGAAATCGGGCGTCGTCATCGATCTCGACCGCGCCGAGCACGCCATCCGTCTTGCCGTCGACGCCGCCGAACGCATGGCGGGACTGACGGTCGATTCGCTGATCGTCAACATGACTGCCGGCCGGTTGAAGAGCGAGGCTTTTTCGGCCACCATCAATCTCGGCGGCCATGAGGCCGACGAGGCCGACATCAAGCGCGTGCTTGCCGCCGGCGCCAAGCAGGCTCTGCGGGCCGAGCGCGAGGTGATCCATTCGCTTCCCGTAGCCTTTTCTCTGGATGCCGAGCGCGGTGTGCGCGATCCGCGCGGCATGGTTGGCGACCAGCTTGGCGTCGACATGCACGTGCTGACGGGCGACGCGGCGCCTTTGCGCAATCTTGAGCTCTGCATCAACCGCTCGCATCTGTCGGTCGAGCGCATGGTGGCGACGCCTTATGCCAGCGGGCTTGCCGCGCTGGTCGACGACGAGCTCGAAATGGGCGCGGCCTGCATCGACATGGGCGGCGGCACGACGACGATCTCGGTATTTTCGGAAGGCAAGTTCGTCCACGGCGACGCCATCGCGATCGGCGGCAACCACGTCACGCTGGATATGGCCAAGGGCCTGTCGACCTCGCTCGATGCCGCCGAAAGGCTGAAAGTGATGCATGGCTCGGCGCTGCCTGGCAGTGCCGACGACCGCGACCTGGTTTCCATCCATCCGATCGGCGAGGACGGCGAGGTGCCGTTGCAGATCCCGCGCTCGGTGATGACACGCATCATCCGCGCCCGCATCGACGAGACGCTGGAATTGCTGCGCGACCGCCTGAACAAGTCCGGCTACGGCAATGCCGTCGGCAAGCGTGTGGTGCTGACCGGCGGCGCCAGCCAGCTTGCCGGCCTGCCCGAAGCAGCACGCCGCATTCTCGGCCGCAATGTGCGCATCGGACGCCCGCTTGGCGTGGCAGGCCTGCCCGAGGCGGCCAAGGGGCCGGCTTTTTCGACGCCCGTCGGGCTTCTGATCTACCCGCAGATGGCGAGCTTCGAGAGCCGCCCGGCGAAGGGAATTTCCGGTCTTCGGATGACCGGAACAGGCGGAAAACTGCATCGAATGAGTCAGTGGTTGAGAGACAGTTTTTAATTTGACGGGGACAGCCCCATAGGCGGCCGCGGCGGCGAAGCGGCGGGAAAGGCAAAGGACGAAGACAATGACCATCAATCTGCAGAAGCCGGACATCACCGAGCTCAAGCCGCGCATCACCGTGTTCGGTGTCGGCGGCGGCGGCGGCAATGCCGTCAACAACATGATCACCGCCGGCTTGCGCGGCGTCGAATTCGTGGTGGCCAACACCGACGCACAGGCACTGACGATGTCGAAGGCCGAGCGGCTGATCCAGCTCGGCGCGCATGTCACCGAGGGTCTCGGCGCCGGATCGCAGCCTGAAGTCGGGCGCGCGGCGGCGGAAGAGTGCATCGATGAGATCATCGATCATCTCTCCAACACGCATATGTGCTTCGTCACTGCCGGCATGGGCGGCGGCACCGGCACCGGGGCGGCTCCCGTCGTTGCCCGCGCTGCCCGCGAAAAGGGTATCCTTACCGTCGGCGTCGTCACCAAGCCGTTCCACTTCGAAGGCCAGCGCCGCATGAAGACGGCCGACATGGGTATCGAGGAACTACAGAAATGCGTCGACACCCTGATCGTCATTCCCAACCAGAACCTGTTCCGGCTGGCCAATGACAAGACCACCTTCGCCGATGCCTTCGCCATGGCCGACCAGGTGCTCTATTCGGGCGTTGCCTGCATTACCGACCTGATGGTCAAGGAAGGCCTGATCAATCTCGACTTCGCCGACGTCCGCTCGGTCATGCGCGAAATGGGCAAGGCGATGATGGGAACCGGCGAGGCTTCGGGCGAGGGCCGCGCAATGGCCGCGGCTGAAGCCGCCATCGCCAACCCGCTGCTCGACGAGACCTCGATGAAGGGCGCCAAGGGCCTGCTGATCTCGATCACCGGCGGCCGCGACCTGACCCTGTTCGAAGTCGATGAGGCCGCAACCCGCATTCGCGAAGAGGTCGACCAGGACGCCAACATCATTCTGGGTGCCACCTTCGACGAGGAACTCGAAGGCGTTATCCGCGTGTCGGTGGTCGCCACCGGCATCGACAAATCGGCGGCCGAAATCGCTGCCGCGCCGATCGCCATCCGCGCGGCTCCGCCGAAGCCGGTCAGCCGCCCGGCGGCCCAGGTCACGGAAATGCGCCCGGCGCCTGTCCAGCAACCGATCTATGAACCACGTGCTGCCGATCCGGTCGCCGAGGCCATTCAGCTCGCCGAGGCGAATGCGGCAGCGATGGCGCAGGCCCGCCCGGCACCGGTCGCCCATGCGGAAGACTTCCGTCCGCAGAGCAAGATCTTCCAGGCGCCTCCCGCTCAGCCGCAGCCAATGATGCAGCCGGCGGTTCAGCAAGCGATGCAGCCCGCTCCGCATCGTGAAATGCCGCAGCCGGTTGCCGCGGCACCCCAGCGCATGCCGCGGGTCGAGGATTTCCCGCCGCAGGTGAAGGCCGAAGTGGAAGCCAAGGCCCGCCCGGCCGACCACGAGAACAGCGGCCCGATGGGCTTGCTCAAGCGCCTGACCAACGGCTTGACCCGCCGCGAAGAGGAACCTGCAAGACTGCAGCCGGCGCAGCCTCGCGAACCGAAACTGCGCCAGGCGCCGGCGGAAGTGCGCCGCCTAGCCAGCCAGGATCCGCAGCTTTACGCACCGCGTCGCGGCCAGCTGGATGAGCAGGGCCGCCTGACGCCGCAGAGCCGGGCTGTCCAGGAAGACGATCAGTTGGAGATTCCCGCCTTCCTGCGCCGACAGGCCAATTGATCTGTTAACGGTTCGTAACAGTTGTTAACAGGCGAGCAGGAAACTGTTCGCCTGTTAATATTAAAAATACTTTTAAAACAAAGACTTATGCGGCAATCCCGCGCTGGGCCGCGGTTACAACGAGTAAGAAACCGTGATTTGGAGTCTCCCCGCGGGACCATTATCTTCGCCACCGACCAAAGTCGGTTTGCTGGGAGTCTCGGGGAAGTGGCCCTGCCTGCCGATCAATTAAGAGCCGCGCCCTCAGGGCAGATGAAGCGGACCTAGGCAGTACGGGCTATGGGGATTGTTTTGCACGACTATCAGACGACACTTAAATCGCGTGCGACGCTGACCGGCATCGGCGTTCACAGTGGCAATCCGGTCACTGTCCATTTCCTGCCGGCAGACGCCGATACGGGTGTCGTCTTCCAGCTTTCGAATGCAAACGGAAGCCACGAATTTCGCGCGCTCGTTTCCGAGGTCGGTGCCACCGACCTCTGCACCATGCTCGGCGATCCGCAAGGCGAGCACATCGCCACCGTCGAGCACCTGATGGCGACGCTTTTCGGGCTTGGGATCGACAATCTCGTCATCGAAATCGATGGCCATGAGGTGCCTATCCTCGACGGCAGCGCAGTGATGTTCGTCGAGGCCATTGACCAGGCAGGCATCGAAACGCTGCCGGTCAAGCGTCGCTACATCAGGGTGGTCAAGCCGGTTCGTATCGAGAACGGCGCCTGCTGGGCGGAGTTCCGGCCCTATGACGGCACGCGCTTCGAGATCGAGATCGATTTCGAAAGCCCGGCGATCGGGCGCCAGCTTTTTGCATCCGACATGAACGCCGACATTTTCCGGCGTGACGTCGCGCGGGCCCGCACTTTCGGTTTCATGAAGGACGTCGAGCGGCTGTGGGCGGCCGGCTATGCGCTCGGCTCCTCGTTGGAAAACTCCCTGGTGATCGGCGACGACAACCGCGTGATCAACATCGGAGGCCTGCGCTATCCGAACGAGTTCGCGCGCCACAAGACCATGGATGCGATGGGCGATCTGGCGCTCGCCGGCGCCCGGTTCATCGGCTGCTTCCGCTCCTATCGTGGTGGCCACAGGCTGAACGCCGCTGCGCTGCGCCGTCTATTGTCGGACCGTTCGGCTTTCGAGATCGTCGAGACGACGCGCCGCGAGCGCGGGCGTACCGCGGAGATGAGCGCCGTCAACGCACCCCTCTATGCGCCCTGGATGATCTGATTCTTAAGGTCTTACGGCCCACGTTGCGGTCAAGCTGTGTTGCATGGATGCATCACTGGCCGGCCAAATTACACGGCTTTCCAGGTGGCGCCAAACCGCCACAAAAATGTGCGATTGGCCGGGGATAGCGTTGCCGGGCAAGGCAATTATGGTTTATGGCTGCTGCCGTCGACTGAAATGACGCCGAAAGGGCGGAATCCAAACATGTTTTTCAAGCGAGTTGGTCAATCGAAGGCGCTGCGGCGGGCTGTTTTCCTGGCGCTTTCGGTGGTCGTTCCATCGCTGTTTCTGTCGGCCTGCATGTCGTCCGAGAAGGACGTCGACCTGTCGACCTATGTCGATCAGACCGAGCCGGCCGACGTGCTCTACAATCAGGGTCTCGCCAATCTGAATGCCGGGCGACTGCAGGAGGCAAGCCGCAAGTTCGATGCCGTCGACCGCCAGCATCCATATTCCGAATTCGCCCGCAAATCGATGGTGATGGGTGCCTTTGCCGACTACCGTCAGGGCAATTACGATGAGGCGATCGGTTCGGCCAAGCGCTACCTGACCCTCTACCCGTCGACCGACGATGCAGCCTATGCCCAATATATTATCGGGCTGAGCTACTACCGCCAGATCAAGGACGTCACCCAGGACCAGAAGGAAGCGCGTCTTACCGCGCAGACGATGCAGGACCTGGTGACGCGCTGGCCGACTTCCGAATATGTCGATGATGCCAAGGAGAAGATCCGCTTCGCCAACGATCAGCTCGCAGGCAAGGAGATGCAGATCGGCCGCTACTATCTCGAGCGCCGCGAATACATCGCGGCCGTCAAACGGTTCCGCAACGTCGTGGAGAACTATTCCAACACACGCCATGTCGAGGAAGCGCTGGCGCGTCTTACCGAGAGCTACTATGCGATGGGGCTGACGTCGGAAGCACAGACCGCTGCGGCCGTGCTCGGCACCAACTATCCCGACAGCCAGTGGTACAAGGACTCCTACAAGCTCCTGCAGAGTGGTGGGCTCGAGCCGCGCGAGAATGCCGGATCGTGGATCTCCAAGGCCGGGAAGCTGATCACCGGCGCCTGAGCGGCGCGTCACCATGCTCTCCAGACTGTCGATCCGCGATATCGTTCTGATCGAAAAGCTGGACATCGACTTCTCGTCCGGCCTTTCGGTCCTTACCGGCGAAACCGGCGCCGGAAAATCTATCCTGCTCGACGCTTTGTCGCTGGCGCTTGGCGCCCGCGGCGACGCTTCGCTGGTGCGGCATGGCGCGGCACAAGGCCAGATCATCGCCGTGTTCGACGTACCGCGCAACCACGCGGCTCGCATGCTGCTTGCCGAGAATGCCATCGAGGACGACGGCGACATCATCCTGCGCCGCGTCCAGACGGCTGACGGCCGCACGCGCGTGTTCGTCAATGACCAGCCGTCCAGCGTGACGCTGATGCGCGACATCGGCCGTGCGCTGGTCGAGATCCACGGCCAGCATGACGAGCGCGCTTTGGTCGATCCCGGCGCCCATCGCGAGTTGCTCGACAGTTTCGGCGGCCATCTCGGCGCTGCTCGGGCAACCGGCGAGGCGTGGCGGCATTGGCGTACCTGCGAGCAGGAATTTTCACGGCACCGGGCCAAAGTCGAGGCAGCTGCCCGTGAGGCCGATTATCTGCGTGCTGCGGTCGCCGAATTGACCAGGCTCGATCCGCAACCGGGCGAAGAGACCGAACTGGCCGAACTGCGCGCCTCGATGATGCGTGCCGAAAAGATCGCCTCGGAAATCCACGATGCGCAGGATGTGCTCTCGGGCCCGTCCTCGCCCTTGCCGCAACTGGCCAGCCTGCTCAGGCGGCTGCAGCGAAAGGCGACCGAAGCGCCGGGGCTGCTCGAGGACGTCGTCAAATCGCTCGACGAAGCGATGCTGTCGCTCGACGCGGCGCAGTCGGGCGTCGAAGCAGCACTTCGCGCGACCGAATATGATCCGCAGCGGCTGGAGAAGGCTGAGGAGCGGCTGTTTTCGCTGCGTGCCGCCTCGCGCAAGCACAGCGTCGCCGTGGATGACCTGGCGCAATTGCGTGACACCATGGCTGCCGACCTTGCCGATCTCGACGCCGGCGAGGAGCGCCTGCATGCGCTGGAGAAACAGGCTGCAGCGGCGCGCCAGGCCTACGACATTACGGCGGCCCAGCTGTCGTCGTTTCGCCATGCGGCGGCCGTCGGGCTGACCAAGGCGGTAATGGCCGAACTGCCGGCGCTGAAGCTCGAACGGGCCGAGTTCATCGTCGAGATCGCAAGCGATGCCGAGAGCCGCATGGAAGAAGGCATCGACCAGGTCGAGTTCTGGGTGCGCACCAATCCCGGCACCAGGCCCGGCCCAATGATGAAGGTCGCTTCCGGCGGCGAGCTTTCGCGCTTCCTGCTGGCGTTGAAAGTCGCGCTGGCCGATCGCGGGTCGGCGCCGACTTTGGTCTTTGATGAGATTGACACCGGCGTCGGCGGCGCGGTTGCCGACGCCATCGGCCAGCGGCTGGCGCGGCTGGCAAAACGCGTGCAGGTCCTTTCGGTCACGCATGCACCGCAAGTGGCCGCGCGCGCGGCGACGCATTTCCTCATCTCCAAATCAGGCGGTGCCGACCGGGTCTCGACCGGCATCGCCGAGATGGACCGGGCGGCACGGCAGGAAGAGATCGCACGCATGCTCGCCGGCGCCACCATTACAGACGAGGCGCGCGCGGCGGCCGAGCGGCTGCTGCGGGAGAACACCGCGGCAGCCTAGAGCGGTTCATCCTTCCGGAAACGCCGAACCGCTCTACCTCTTTGTTTTGCGCAATTCCGGACGGAAAACCGTTTCACAGTTTTCCTGGAATTGCTCCAGACGAGTTCGTTTCCGGCGCTCGCGACCTGAGTCAGGGTATGGCGCCATCCTGCTGTTCAGGAATGATTTTCGGCGTCTGGTCTCTCCCTGACGAGAGAATCCTGTTCTATTGTGTCGCGCCACCGTGGAGGGAGCAGTGCATGGACGAAAAACCAGTCGGTTCGCTCAGCGAAAGCGAGGCGGCAAGCGAGTTGATGCGGTTGGCGCAGGAGATCGCCGAGCACGACCGGCGCTACCATGGCGAGGACGCGCCGATAATCACGGATGCGGAATATGACGCGCTGACCCGGCGCAATCTCGCCATCGAACAGCGGTTCCCGCATCTTGTGCGCGAGGATTCGCCCTCGCGCAGGGTCGGCGCGCCGCCGGCGGAAGGTTTTGCCAAGGTGCGGCACGCGGTACCGATGCTCAGCCTGGCCAAGGCCTATACCGACCAGGACGTCGCGGACTTCATAGAACGGGGCCGGCGATTCTTTGATCGCGACAAGGATCTGAACATCGCCTTCACGGCAGAGCCGAAGATCGACGGGCTATCGGCTTCCCTGCGGTATGAAGGCGGTGTGTTCGTGCAGGGGGCAACGCGCGGCGACGGCGTCGTCGGCGAGGACATCACCGCCAATCTCAAGACCATCGCCGACATTCCCAAGACCTTGAAGGGATCGGGCTGGCCCGAGGTCATCGAAATACGCGGTGAGGTCTATATGACCTACGCGGAATTCGAGGCGCTGAAGCAACGCTCGGCGGCGATCGGCGGCCAGGATTACGTCAATCCGCGAAATACGGCGGCCGGGTCGCTCCGTCAGAAGGACCCGTCCGTTACCGCCAGCCGCAACCTCAAATTCTTTGCCTACGCCTGGGGCTATACTTCGAAGGATCCAGCTCCGACCCAATACGATTCCGTGCAAAAATTCGCGGAATGGGGGTTCAAGGTCAGTCCACTGATGGTCCGGGCAAAGTCGGTCGACGAACTGATCGCGCATTATCACCTCATCGAGGCCCAGCGCTCCTCGCTTGGCTATGACATCGACGGCGTGGTCTACAAGGTCGATCAATTGGAGCTGCAGCGCAGATGGGGCTTCGTCACCGGCGAACCACGCTGGGCCATCGCTCACAAATTTCCGGCCGAACAGGCGATGACGACCGTGCGCAGGATCGACATTCAGGTCGGCCGTACCGGTACGCTGGCGCCGGTTGCCCGGCTTGCCCCCATCACGGTCGGCGGCGTCGTGGTCGAAAATGTCACGCTTCACAACGAAGACTACATCAAGGGTCTGGACAGCAACGGCCAGCCGATCCGCGACGGCAACGACATACGTATCGGCGACACGGTGGTCATCCAGCGGGCGGGGGACGTCATTCCGCAGATCGTCAGCGTCGTCGTCGACAAGCGTCCGCCAGACGCCGTGCCCTACGAATTCCCGCACAAATGCCCGATCTGCGGCTCGCCGGCAACGCGCGAGATCAACGAGAAGACCGGCAAGGAAGATTCCCGCCGACGTTGCACCGGCGAGCTGATCTGCCCCGCCCAGGCCGTGGAAGGATTGCGTCACTTCGTGTCACGCGGCGCCATGGATATCGAAGGCCTGGGCGCTGAAAACATTGACCTGTTCTTCAATGCCGGGTTGGTCAAGACAGCAGCCGATATCTTCACTCTCCGGGATCGCCGTCCCGCCGTCATCAAGGCATTGGCGGAGCGGCGGGAGGAGCAGGCCAGACAGCGTGAGGCCGCATCGGGCAAAACGCGGAAGAATGTACGCGGTGTCGAAGAACGCAACTATGAAGGTCTCGACAAGCTCTTCGCTGCCATCGACGCTCGCCGCGAACCGGAACTCGATCGCTTCATCTTTGCGCTGGGCATCCGCCATATCGGCGAAACGACGGCCGCTGTGCTCGCCCGAACCTTCTCGACGGTCGAGGAGTTGATCCGCATTGGCAAGGAGACAGCAGCGGCAGCCGATCCACACAGCGTTTTTCCTTCGATCAACGGCATCGGCGATAGCGTGATAGGCGCTCTTCGCGATTTCTTCGGCAATGAACGCAACGACGCCGTGCTTGAAGCGCTGCTCACACAGGTCCACCCGAAGCCGTACATCGTGAACGTCTCAGCCGATAGTGCGGTCGCCGGCAAGACGATCGTGTTTACAGGCACGCTCGAAAAGATGACGCGCCCCGAGGCCAAGGCGATGGCTGAACGTCTCGGCGCGAAGGTCGCCGGCTCGGTTTCCGCGAAGACCGACCTCGTCGTCGCCGGGCCCGGTGCTGGCTCCAAGCTCAAGCTGGCTGCCGAACACGGTATCGAAGTCATCGATGAGGATGCCTGGCTCGAGCGGATCGGCAAGGGCTCGTGATGCCGGCTGAATTCAATGGTTTCGGTGGCAAGGCCATTCCCTTCCTCAAGGCACTGGATTTTCATCAGAGCCGGGAGTGGTTTTTGGAAAACCGCGAGCTCTTCGAGCGGGACCTGCGCAATCCCTTCGGCGATCTGGTCGAGGCGCTCTCCGAGCGCTTCACGGCATTGGGGCTCGGCCTGCGCGGCGACCGCAAGAAGTCGCTGTTCCGGATTAATCGCGACGTGCGTTTCGCCAAGGACAAACGGCCTTACAACCGGCATCTGTCGGCGATCCTTTCGCCCGACGGCACCAAGATGGAACAGGGCGTGTTTTACATCCACATCGGGCTCGAGCGCTGCTTTGCCGCTGTTGCCTGGTGGCAGCCCGGACCGGAGCTATTGCTGGCGCTGCGCAACGCCATCGCAAAGCGGCCCGCTGAGTTCCGCACGCTCGTCGCGGCGCTGAAGAAGAATGATCTCGAGCTCGACCCGGACGGCTGTATGAAGCGCACGCCGCGCGGCTTCGAGCACGTTATCGAGCCCGATCTCGTGGCCGCCATCCGCAACCGGCATTTCGCCGTCCGGCACGCAATCGAGCCGGCGGATATCTACGGAGCTGGATTGGTCGACGAACTCGTCGACTTCGTCATGCGGGCAAAACCGCTGCTCGACTGGGGCAGGGCGATCGAAGGCAAGGCTTCGCAGCGCTAGCGGAAAAGTCAGACGGTCAGCTGCGCCGCGCAGTGTAGAGGCTGGTGGTCATGTTGCGGGTTATGGAGCCTTGGAACTCGTCGCGGACGATGCGACCCAGCTCCGCCAGGATTGCTTCGCGGTCACTGCGGATGTTGATATTGGAAAAAGTGGCATAGAGGGCGACCGTCTGGTCAGGATCGAGGACGAGCGACCAGACACTTGTCCGATGTTCGATGGCATCGAACGCGCCGGTTCGCTCCAGTGCCGCCACGCGGGCCTCGGCATCAAGGGCGAACGGAATACCATTTGAGCCCGCCGACGGGCTCGAAGGCCCGTCAAGCAGCGCCTTGGTCGCATCATGAAAGGGATCGGGGCGACTGTCGTCGCCGAATACATTCCAGACCATTGCCCACCAGCCGCCCGGCCGAAGCAGCTCTGCGACCTTGATCAGCGCCGTGTCCTCATCCAGCCAATGAAAGGCAGTGGCGCTGACACCGAGATCAAAACCGGCCTTCTCAAGGACGGCATCCTCAAAGGCAGAGACGCTCACCGAGAGCGCCTTGTCCTGAATAGTCTCGCAAAGGAAAGTCGCGAGGCGGGAATCCGGCTCAATGGCGAGCAACGGGCTCGCGCCCAGTTCGAGTAAGCGGCGCGTTGCAGTTCCTGTACCTGCGCCAATCTCGAACGTCGCCGTGCCATGCGCGAGACGGCACCGCTCACATAGAATTTCGAATACCCAATCAGGATACCCAGGTCGCGTCGCGTGATAGCTGCCGGGATCGGCGCCGAAGGCCAGGCGGCCGAATTTTGGATCGATGAAAAATTCGCTCATTGGAACCACCTGTCCGGCCCAGCAGGTTGGTCTATGGCCGTCGCTTCGGCAAGGACCGATCGTCGCCAACGAATATGCGCTCAGGTACCAAGCCTCTGATTTTGTCCACAAGTCTGGAAGCGAACTTGCCGCGATGCTTCAGCTATCATTTCCGCTGATCGTTTGCCTCAAGCGAATTGGTGTGACAAGCCGGACCGCCCTCTCTACATACGGCCCTTCCCAAGGAGCGGTCGATGTCGGCGGAAGCAATCTCCGAAAACGGTGCGAGAAGCGATTTCTGGGACGGCGTGCGGCTGAGCATGCCCGTCGTGGTGGCGTCGGCATCGTTTGCATTGCTGTTCGGGGCGCTCGCCGTCGACAACGGCTTTTCCGTGATCGAGGCGTTCTTGATGAGCGCGACGGTGTTCGGCGGCGCCAGCCAGATGGTCGGCATCGAGCTGTTCGGGCAGCATGTCGCGCCGTGGCTGATCGTGCTGTCGATCTTCGCCGTGAATTTTCGGCATGTGCTCTATTCGGCCGGTATCGGCCGGCGAATCGCGCATTGGCCGCTGGTGCAGCAGGCGATAGGCTACTTCGTGCTGACCGATCCGCAGTTCGCGGTGGCCGAGCGCAAGGCGGAGGCCGGCGAGACCGTCGGCTTTGCCTGGTATATGGGGCTCGGGCTGCCGGTCTACGTGTTCTGGGTCATCGAAAGCGCGCTCGGGGCGGTGTTCGGCAAACTTATTCCCGACACCCACGCGCTGGGCATCGACTTCCTGCTGCCGATCTATTTTCTCGGCCTGGTCATGAGCTTCCGCAAGCGGCCGCTGTGGCTGCCGGTGGTCGTCGCAAGCGCTGCCGCCTCCATCATTGCCTACAAGACGGTCGGCTCGCCCTGGCATGTCTCCATCGGCGCGCTGGCCGGCGTGCTGCTCGCCGTCATCCTGCCGCCCCGCCACAGCGGCGTGGAGGTACGACCATGAGCACGACGTTGTGGATCATCGTCGCCGCTTCGATCGCGACCTATTTGACACGCATTGGCGGTCATCTGGTGATCTCACGCTTCGACCATATCCATCCGCGTGTTGAGGCCGGGCTGAACGCCGTGCCGGCGGCGGTGCTGACCACGCTTGTGGCGCCGGCAGCGCTGAGCGCCGGACCGGCGGAATGGGGGGCCTTGGTCGTCGCCGGCCTGGTCTCGCTGCGCGGCGGCCTTATGGCGATGTTCCTGGCGGGTGCTGCCGTGCTGATCCTCGCGCGGCAGGTCGTCGGCTGATCGACTTTTGCCTTGGCGGCGAGAGCACACATGCGCTTTACCGCAGCGACTATTGCGGCGCTGACCCGCGACAGGCTCAGCCGGATCGCCTCCGATCTCTTCTGGTGGGCGCGACGGACGGCGTCGCTATAGAGCGCTTCGCGCTGCTTCGGCGTCAATGCGCTTAGATCGGTCGGCTGGATGCCGAAGGGCTCACGCGACATTTCCATCTCGCCAGGTTTGCCGTGTTCATCGGCAGCTACACCGGCGATTTACGGGAAAGGCATAATCAGCTAAAATGAATAATTAAGATCGTTATGTTCTCCAGGAGAGATGTATGGACTTGGCCGATCTGCGCATCTTCCGCACGGTGGTGCGCGAGGGCGGAATCACCAGGGCGGCGGAAAAACTGTTTCGCGTGCAATCGAACGTGACCACACGCATCCGGCAGCTCGAAGAGGATCTCGGCGTGCAGCTGTTTATCCGGGAGGGCAAGCGCCTGCACGTATCGCCCGCCGGTCACAAATTGGTCGGGTATGCGGATCGGTTGCTGGCGCTTGCAGAGGAGGCGCGAACGGCGATGCTTGATCCACGCCCGCGCGGCACGCTTCGCCTAGGTGCCATGGAGAGCACCGCCGCGGCACGGCTTCCAAGTCTGCTCGCCGAATATCACGCACGTCATCCCGACGTGGAAATCCAGTTGCGCACCGGCAATCCGCAGGTTCTCGCGACGGCCATGCTTGCCGGCGACCTCGATGCAGCGTTCGCCGCCGAGCCGATCGCCGACGCTCCGTTCGAAAAGCTGCCCGCATTTCACGAGCAGCTGGTCATTGTCTCGGCGGCATCGCGCGTTTCGATCGACGACCGCCTGGACATGCCCAAAACAATGATAGCCTTCGAGCACGGCTGCCCGCACCGCCGGCGGCTGGAACAATGGTATGCGCGAAGAGGGTTCATGGCCGAGAAAACCATCGAGCTTGGTTCATACCATGCCATCCTTGGTTGCGTGGTGGCTGGCATGGGCATAGCGCTGATGCCGAAAAGTGTGCTTTCGGGTTTCCCAGAGAGCCACTGGCTAAATCTGCACGAACTGCCCGCTGACGAAGACAACGCCGTCACGGTGTTGTTTTGGCGCAAGGGAGCCGATTCTCCCAACGTCACGGCTTTGCAGGGACTGCTTGCGGAGCAAAGTCTGTCACTCGGCGTTGCGGCCGCGGCTATTGCTTGAAGTCGTGCGGCAGAGGGGCGGTTGCTTTTTCCAGCCAGGCCAGCGTTTCGCCGTCGAGCATCGGTCCAATCTCGGCCAGTACGCGCGCATGGTATTCGTCAAGCCAATGCAACTCGTCGCGGGTTAAAAGGTCCGATCGGACCAGCCGCTTGTCGATCGGCGCCAGCGTCAGTGTCTCGAAGCCGTGCATGGCGATGTCGCCGCCCTCGATTGCCTCGGCCGGTGTCACCAGAATCAAGTTCTCGATGCGGATGCCGTAGGAACCTTCCTTGTAATAGCCGGGCTCGTTGGAGAGGATCATGCCGGCTAGCAGCTTTTCGGTGCCGGTCTTGGCGATACGTTGCGGGCCCTCATGCACGGCAAGATAGGACCCGACACCGTGCCCGGTACCATGGGCGAAATCGCAGCCGTGTCTCCATAGCGCCAGGCGCGCCACCGCATCGATTTCGGAGCCGCGCGTGCCCTGGGGAAAGCGCAGCATGGAGATGCCGATCATGCCTTTCAGCACCAGCGTGAAGCGTTCGCGCATCTCTTCGGTCGGCGCGCCGATCGGCACGGTGCGGGTGATGTCGGTGGTGCCGTCCTGGTACTGCCCGCCGGAATCGAGCAGGAACAGCTCGCCATCCCCCAGCTTGCGATTGGTGGCGCGGGAGACGCGGTAGTGCATGATGGCGCCGTTAGGGCCGGCGCCGGAGATGGTGTCGAACGATACGTCGCGCAGCGGCATCTGCGTTTCTTCGCCGGTCTGACGGCGCGTCTCCTCAAGCCTGGTGACAACGGCGATTTCGTCGAGCGTGCCGGGCTTCTGGCGGTCGAGCCAGCACAGCAGCTTGGCGACCGCGGCGCCGTCGCGGCGATGTGCGGCGCGGGCGCCGGCGATCTCAGCTTTGTTCTTTGTTGCGCGTGGAATGCGGGCCGGATCGGCCGTGGCAATGACGGTGCCGCCATTATCCTCGACCAGCATTCTGAGCTTGTCCGCCGCGAGAACCGGGTCCAGCGCGATTTTTGCGCCGCCCTTGGCCCGGGTGACGATTGCCGATCCGAATTCACCTGGTTCGTGCAATTCGGCGAGCTGCGTCAGGTAGGCCGCAACGGTGCGCGAAAACTTGCGCTGGTCCATGAAAAGCAGATGCGAGCCGTCGGCGGCCAGCACGGCAAAGCCGAGCGCCAGCGGTGTGTGCGGTACGTCACCGCCACGGATGTCGAAGGCCCAGGCAATCGAGGAGGGGTCGGTCAGCACGGCATGGGTGGCGCCATCCTTCTCGATGGCCGCTGCCAGCCGCACCAGCTTGTCCTTAGCCAGTTCGCCGGCAAAGCCGATCGGGTGGATCTCGACCGGCGCCAGTGGCGGTCCAGGCTGGTCCTGCCAGATCGCGTCGATCGGATTCTCTTCGAGCGGCACCAGTGTCGCGCCGGATTTCTCGGCCGAGGCTTTCAGCGCCTTGACGTCGCTGATCGTATGCAGCCACGGATCGAAGCCCAATCGCACGCCCTTGCCGAGATTGTCCTTGATCCAGTTGGCCGGCGGGTTGTCGACAAGGCTCTCGATCGAAAAGATGTCGAGATCGACCTCCTGGCGCACCTGCAGCGTGTAGCGCCCGTCGACAAACATGACGGCGCGCTCGCCAAGTACAATGACGACACCGGCCGAGCCGCTGAAGCCGGTCAGCCATTTCAGCCGTGCCGAGCGGTCGGCGACATATTCGCCCTGGTGCTCGTCGGCACGGGGCACGATGAAGCCATCCAGCCCGTTCGACGCCAACCATTGGCGCAGCATTGCCACGCGCGGCTTGCCAACGGCCGGATCGCCGGCGGAATCGAAGGACTGGAACATGTCGGCTCTCCTCGAATGATGGCGCGACCGTAGCGCATGACTTCGAAAATCGGAATCGATTTTCGGAACGATCATCCCTGGTCGCCGCAGTGTCTTTTTGTGCATGGAGGCCATGCAGAATCGGCGATTTCAAAAAGCGTCAGCAGAGCTTACCTTCTTAACGTGGAGGAAAAGTCCTGTTGCCCTGCAAAGGAGACCGTCATGTCCTCGATTTCAGCCAGACGCGGATTTTTCAGAAACGCTGTGAAAGCGCTGATCGAAGCTCGCCAGCGCGAAGCGAGCCGGTATGTGAGCGGCGTTCTGCTTGGCTTTGATGACGAAACGCTGAAAGCTCACGGCTACGATCGCGAACAGCTGAAGAAAGCGGCGAACTCGCGCTAGGTCCGAGCAGGTTCCGGCTTGCGTTGAAAGCGTCGCGCCTCAGCGCTTGAGGTGAATCGTCACCCAGCCCTCGCGGTGCAAGGTGCGGACGTGCCGGAATTTCTGGCGGACATAGGCCGCGATTACCGCATCGCGCTGGCGCTCGAGGATGCCCGACAAAACAATCGAGCCACCGAGCGCGATATGCCCGGCCATTTGCGGCGCCAGACGCATCAGCGGCCGCGCCAATATGTTGGCGACGATCAGGTCGAAGGGCGCACGCGCGGCAAAGATCGGATGATGAAAACCGGGCGCCGCTACCGTTTCAATGAGCCCCTTGACGTGGTTCAGCCGCGCATTGGCAGCGGCCACCTTGACGGCGACCGGGTCGATGTCCGTTGCCAGCACCGGAACATGCGCGAGCTTGGCCACCGCGATGGCGAGCACCGCGCTGCCAGTGCCAAGGTCGAGCGCGTTGCGCGGATGCTCGCGCTGTATGACCTGCTCCAGCATTTCGAGGCAGCCGGCGGTGGTGCCGTGATGGCCGGTGCCGAAGGCAAGGCCGGCCTCGATCTCGATGGCGAGTTCGCCGCTGTGGCGCTTCCTGCGGTCATGCGCGCCGTGGACGAAGAAGCGCCCGGCCCGTACCGGCTTCAATCCCTCCAGCGAGCTCGCCACCCAGTCGATGTCGGGCAGCGCTTCTCGCTCTATCGGTTTCGACAGCGACAGTCCGGCCAGGATGTCCCTAAGCCGTGCCTCGACCGCATCGACGTCGTCGTCGGCATAGAGCGATACTTCGTGGATATCGCGGTCCTCGTCGACCTCGAGCACCGCAACCGGCAGGCCCTCTTCGTCGAACGCCGCACCGAGCGCCGCGAAGATGCGATCAGCCTCGATCTTGCCCGCGGTGAAATACAAACGCGTCTGCGTCATTCCCGGATACGTCAACCTTCCGCCGCCAGCCGCTTGAGCTTGGCGATGGCGGCGTCCGGGCTTTCGCCATAGGCAATGGTGCCGGCGAAATCGCCCTTGCCGTTGAGCAGCAGCACCGAAGCGGTGTGGTCCATCGTGTAGTCGCCGTCGTTCGTGTCGACTTTCTTCCAGTAGATGCCGAAGGACTTGGCCATGGCGTGGACCTTGTCCGGATCGCCTGATATGCCGAGGATGCGATCGGAGAAATTGCTGACATAGGTGTTCATGATTTCGGGCGTATCGCGCTCCGGGTCGACCGTAACGAAATAGGCACGCAGGTTCTTGCCGTCGTCGCCCATTGTCTTCAGCCAGCCGGCCAACTCGAAAAGCGTGGTTGGACAGACTTCCGGACAGTGCGTGAAGCCGAAGAAGACGACGCTGGGGTGGCCGCGAAACGCGGCTTCGGTGACCGGCGCGCCCTTCTGGTCGACCAGCGTGAACGGTGCTCCGAACGGCTCGCCGCCATAATGTCCGCGGTACCAGTCGAAGGTGAGCCAGCCGATTCCGGCGGCCATCAGGACGAGAATACCGACCAGAATTGAACGCATCATCAGTGAAAGTCCGTCGTTATTCCATCGGGCGCCGGGTTGGCGCCGTGAAGGCCCTGGCTTGGCGAACACTCTTAGCGGTTCGGTCGCGCCGACGCAAAGATGTCGCGTTGCCGCAACCGGCAATCCTGTGGGAGGCGATCTGCTTGCAAAGCGCTGCCGTTCGTCCCACCTGAGGTCGGCAAAATTTGAACCGCAGGAGGCCTCTTTGCGAAAACTGATTGGCGGCGCGTTAGCCGCATGCCTTGTCATTGGCGCCGGCGCGGCCGCCGCCGAGGAAGTCGGCAAGGTCGGCGTCGATTGGCTCGGCAACGATATCATCGTCGAGGCGATCAAGGATCCGAAGGTCGAGGGCGTGACCTGCCACGTCTCCTATTTCGACCGTGGCATGATCGACCGCCTGCAGAAAGGCAACTGGTTCGAGGACCCGTCCGATTCCTCGATCTCCTGCCGCCAGACCGGGCCGATCACCATTGGCGACATCGACATGAGCGAGGCCGGCGAGGAGGTGTTCAAGCAAGGCATCAGCCTGATCTGGAAAAAGCAGGTGGTGAACCGCATCTACGACAAGGCCAACGAGACGCTGATTTACCTGTCGCATTCACGCCAGGTGCAGGATGGCTCGGCAAAAATGTCGGTCACCACCGTGCCGCTCTACGGCCAGAACGTGGTGTGGACCAGCGGCAAGCCGAAATAGAGACTGAAGGTGCTACAGGGTCCTTGGCGCGTCCAAACGGATGCGCGGCGCTGCACTCGGCTTGCGAGACTATGCGCGCGGGCGTAAAGCGCGCGCATGGACCGTCCCGAACACCTTGTCCTGAAAGATCCCGAGCCGCGCATCCATCCGACGGCGGAGCTGAAGGCGTGCAAGCTTGGACGCTACGCGTCGATCGGCGAGCGGGTCATCCTGCGCGAGGTGACGGTCGGCGACTTTTCCTACTTCGAGCGCCACGCCGAGGCGATCTATACGACGATCGGCAAATTCTGCTCGATCGCCGCCAACAGCCGCATCAATGCGCTGGAGCATCCGGTCGAGCGGCTGACGCAGCACAAAATCAGCTATCGGCCCAACGAGTACTTCCGCTGGCTGGGTGTCGATCAGGCATTCCGCGACCGGCGGCGGGCGAGAGCCGTCAGCATCGGCCATGATGTCTGGATCGGCCATAGCGCCGTGATCATGCCTGGCATAGTGATCGGCAACGGCGCGATCGTCGGTGCCAACGCGGTGGTGACGCGAGACCTGCCGGCCTATGCAATCGTCGCCGGCGTTCCGGCCAGGCCATTGCGGCAGCGCTTCAGCGCGGGAACTGCGGCCCGGATCGAACGTCTTGCCTGGTGGGACTGGCCGGTCGAGAAACTGGCCAGGGCAGTCCCCGACATGCAGGCCTTGCCCATCGAGGCTTTCCTCGACCGCTGGGAAAACGACGCCGCCTGAGTTCGGGCTATCTGCAAGCGGTCCGACGGCCTGCGCGATCTGCTCCTCCAACAATGTACCCGCGACCTTCCGCCGCGAGGGAACCAGGAGCGGCTGCCAACTGTTTCTGCAGACACAATGAACTCGGCTTCCGTCCGGGTTCGTCGCCCGGCTGCTGAGGGAGTTTGAATGATTGAGAAGCTTTTCACCAGGATCGCCAACAACGTCGCCCATTTTGCCGGCCTGCCGCCGACGTTTGCCGTCTGTTTCCTGATCATCGTCGTCTGGGCTGCAAGCGGGCCGATGTTCGGCTTTTCGGACACGTGGCAGCTCGTCATCAACACCGGCACGACGGTCGTCACCTTCCTGATGGTGTTTCTCATTCAGAACACCCAGAACCGCGATGGCGCCGCGATCCAGGCGAAGCTCGACGAATTGATCCGGGTCAGCACAGCCCAGAACACCTTCATCGGTATCGAACACCTGACTGAGACCGAAGTCGAAGAGATCCGCAAGAAATGCGAACAGGCAGCGAAGCGGCATGATCAGAAGCTTGCCGAGTTGGCAGCCGAGAAAGCCATGGCGAAGAAGCGGAACACGAAGAAGCATGCGGCGGCGTGATATAAAGGTCCGGCGCATACCTGCGAACATCGGATCCGATTCTTTGCTACGGTGATCTTCGGTTCGGGATCATGCGCTGCGTGTCATGAATGCCGCGAAAGCATCCTTGTAGTCCGGATGCCAGCGCGACAGAGCAGGACGGTTCTCAATGATGTCGCCAATCGCCCAGGCCATGCGCTTTTCGTCCATGGACCGGGTCGCCTCGTTATCGGGACACAGGATGTAGAAATCGCCACGCAACAGCGAGGCCAGCATGAAGTCGATGACCTGCTCGCCGGTCCAGGCTCCGGCCGGCTTTTCGGCGGCGCCTTCGGTCAGGCCGGTAAAAGTGAACCCGGGGATAAGCAGATGCGCCGCGACACTGGCGCCCGGCTCGTTGCGCAGCGCGTGCGCCAGGCCTTCGGTATAGGTCTTCACGCCCGCCTTGGAAACGTTGTAGGCGAGGTTGCCGGGCGGCGTGGTAATGCCTTGCTTGGAGCCGGTGTTGACGATCAGGCCGGGCTTTCCCGCCGCCAGCATGCGCGGCGCGAACGCCTCGACGCCATGGACGACGCCCCAGAAATTGATGTCCAGCAGCCGTTTCCAAGCGTCGCGGCTTTCCCACGGCTTGCCGGGATTGTTGCCGACGCCGGCATTGTTCATCAGCAGCGAGACGTCGCCGAAAGTGCCGGACGTCCTTTCGGCGAGGCGGTCGAGCTCGTCGGCTTTCGAAACGTCGGTGGCAATGGCAATCACGGCGCTGTCGCCGGCGATGGCGGCGACGGCGCGCCGGGCCTCATCGAGGCGTGCGCCGCCGATATCGGCCAGCACGATCTTCATGCCCATCGCCGCCAGCCTTTTGGCGGCGGCAAGGCCGATGCCGCTGGCCGCGCCGGTAACGACGGCGACATTGCCTGAGGCAAGTGCGGGCAGGGCGGTCTGGATCTCGGCGTCGGTGGTCATGATTTTCTCCTGTTCTGGCCGCGGCGAACTTAGCGCGGAACGAGACTCGCGCAGGCCGGTGCCGGCATCTTCGGGTTGACCGCGTCGGCGGGCGCTGCGCATGCTGATATCGAAAAAGGAGACCTGACGATTGACCGACTGGATCGAGATCCTGAAAGAACAGACCGCAACCGGCGACCAGATGAGCCGCGAGGTGCCGCAGATGCTCGCCAATCCCGACATCAGCGAAGCGCAAGTGAAAACGCTGTTTTCGGCGCTCGAAAAACAGGCCGAATTTGTCGAAAAGCTGCGCATGGCGCTGGAAAAATTCGGCCATGATTTTTCAGTGATCAAGGCGGCCGAGCGGCTGGAGGAGCGCTACGCCGACCTTGCCGCTTCGGTAGCGGAAAAGCTGAAAGCAATGCGAGGCTAGAGGGGGCCTATTTCTCGATCAGCCGCTCGAAGCGCCTGTCCGGCACGAACCAGATCATCGCCACCAGGACATAGATCGAGACACCGATCCAGTGATTGACGAAGGTCAGCGCGATGGCGGAAAGATAGAGGACCAGCGAGATCTTTCCCTTGAGGTCATTGCCCAACGCCCTGGCGAAGAGAGTCTCGTTGCCGTGCAGTCGATGCAGGGCCAGGGTGAGGATGTTGAAGCCGATGGCGCAGAGCGCCAGGTCGACGCCATAGACGGCAACCGGCACCGGCGCGAAATGGTTCTCACCCATGAAGGCTGTCGTCGCCGGCATCAGCGATAGCCAGAACAGCAGGTTGAGGTTCGCCCACAGCACGCGGCCGTCGACCCGCTGCACGGTATGGAACATGTTGTGCAAATTATTCCAGTAGATGCCGACATTGATGAAGGACAGCACATAGCTGAGGAATATCGGCCAGACTGGTGCCAGCGCGGAAAAATCCTCGCCATGCGGCACCTTCAATTCCAGCACCATGATGGTGATGATGATGGCGACCACGCCATCGGTGAATGCCTCGACTCGTCCCTTGCCCATGAATCTCCCCTGACAATCCGCTGAAGTTAAAAGAGGATCTCGCTCAGCGCCATCGGCAAAGATGCCAAACTTGTCAGGAGCAAGCCGGGGAGGGGGAACGGCTGACGCGAAAAAGGCGTTAGGATGTCAGATCCCGAACAGCAAAAGGTCGAAAAAATGACAGCTCACGCTCAAGTCATGACGCGCGATCACGAACTCGGCGGCCGCGCTGCAGCGGCCGCCGTGGCCGCCATGATTGCGGCCCTTTTCGCCGGCAGCACGGCGCTGACGCCACTTTACATCATCTACAAGCAGGTCTTCGGCTTCTCGCAGATCACTTTGACGCTGGTCTACGCCGTCTATGTCATCGGCAATCTGGCAGCGCTTCTGATGTTAGGGCGTGTGTCCGATGTCATCGGGCGCCGTCCAATGGCATTGGCCGGGATGGCGGTGGCCGTCGTCAGCGCGGTGGTTTTCCTGTTCGCCGAAAATGTCGCCTGGCTCGACATCGCCCGAATTCTGAGCGGACTGGGAATCGGCGTCGGCGCGGGCACCGGCACCGCCTGGCTCGCCGAATTGCTCCCGACCGACGACAAGTCACAGGCGGCGACGATTGCCACCAGCACCAATTTTCTCGGCCTCGGCCTCGGTGCGCTGGGGGCCGGGTTGCTCGCCGAATACGCGCCCTGGCCGCTCAGGCTGACATTCGTCGTCTACCTGGCGATGCTCGCGACTGTAACCCTGCTGGTCTGGCGCACGCGGGAAACCGTTTCGCGGCCGGGGAAACTGGCTGACGTTTCGATGCGGCCGCGGCTTTCCGTGCCCGATGACATCCGCGCAAGTTTCGTTGCGCCGGCGGTGACCGGCTTTGGCGCAATGGCGCTGGTCGGCTTTTATGCAGCACTCGCACCGAGCATTTTGGCGCAGCAGCTGCAGGTAACCAACCATGCCGAAGCCGGCGCTCTGTTCTTTGAATTGGCAATCGTGACGGCCGCCACCATTGTAGTGACGGCACGTCTTTCGAGCCGAGCCGCGATGTTCGCGGCGCTTGCGCTGATGATCCCAACCGTCGCGCTGATTGTTGCGGCGCAGGTCTTCGCCTCGATGGCCATAATGATTGCCGGGACCGCCTTGTGCGGCGTGGCGGCAGCGCTCGGCTATCGCGGCGGCTTGCAAGTGGTGAACGAGATCGCGCCGGCGGCCCGGCGCGCCGAAGTCGTCTCGGCCTTCTTCATCTGCTGTTTTTGCGGCAACGCGCTGCCGGTCATCGGCATCGGCGTTCTGTCGACGGTGGCAGGTGCGACCGTGGCAAGCCTGGCCTTTGCCGGCATGATTGTCGTCTTTTCCCTGGTCGCTCTCGGGTTTGGCGCGAAATACGCGCGCTGAGCCGACCTTTCAGCCGTTCGGTGTCTCGGGCGAAAGATGCGCGCGCTGGCGCGGTACGCCGAGGCCGGTATCCGGCGGTTCGCCGGCAGCCGGCCGGCTTTCGATCATGTGCAGGCTGCGCCAGCGGCCGAAGCGATAATAGGCCGCGGCCAGCACGAGCGAGGTTATAGAGCCGGCCGGAAAGCTCCACCACAACGCTTCCTCACCGATCGCACTTCGAAAGAAATAGGCGAAGCTGGTGCGCACCAGAAGTACCGAGATCACCAGGATGATCAGCGGCGGCATCACCGCGCCCGTGGCACGCACAGTGGCGAAGAGCACGATGGTGATGCCGAACAGGATGAAGGACCAGGATGCGACCTTGTTGATGTGAGTGGCGATGTCGATCGCTGCACTGTCGCTGCTGAGGAAGAGGCTGAGCACCGCGCGATCGAATACGAACAGCAGCGCGACAAGCACGCCGGTAAGCACAAGGTTGAAGCCGACGCCGGACGCGGCGATGCGGCCGATCCGGTCCCAGCGCCCGGCGCCGACATTTTGCGCCGCCATGGACGAGACCGCGGCGCCGATGGCGAGCGCCGGCATCTGGATATAGGTCCAGAGCTGGGCGGCTATGCCGTAGGCAGCCGCGACCTGCGAGCCGTAGGCATTGACCATGCCCATCACAGTCAGCGCCGCGGACGAGACGACGATCATCTGCAGGCCCATCGGCACGCCCTTGAAGACGACAATGCGCAGCAGCGCCGGGTCCGGCCGCAGCAGAGCAAGATTGACGCCGGCCAGCCGCAGCGGGTGCTTGCGCGCATAAAGCACGATCAGGATGGCAAGCACGCTTACCGTCTGGCCGATCAGCGTCGAGGTGGCCGAGCCGGCGATGCCGAGTTCGGGGAACGGGCCGATGCCGAGAATAAGCAACGGGTTCAAAATGACGTCGAGCACGACGGCCAGCGCCATGAATAGGAAAGGCGTGCGCGAATCGCCGGCGCCGCGCAGCACCATCATGACGAAGGACAGCAGGTTCATCATCGGTACGGCGAGAAAAATGATACGCAGATAGGAACGCGCCAGCGGCAACGCATCGGCCGGCGTGCCGAGCGCATTGAGGATTGTATCGACCCAGATCCAGCCGCAGACCGCGAACACCACCGAGACAAGGAAGAAGAAGGTGGCACTGGTGCCGACGATGCGGCGGGCTTCGGGCAGATCGCGGGCGCCGACCGATTGCGCGACCAGGATGGTCGCCGCCATGCCGATGCCGAAGACGGTGCCGAGGATGAGAAACAGCACGAGGTTGGCATTGGACGTGGCGGTCAGCGCCGCTTCGCCGAGGAAACGACCGACCCAGACGGCATTGATTGAGCCGTTGAGCGACTGCAGAACATTGGAGCCGAGCACCGGCAGGGCGAACAGCAGCAATGTACGCGGGATAGGTCCACTGGTGAGGTCGCTGGTCCGCCGGCGTGCGGGCATCTTGTCGTCCATGGCAGGCAACTCGGCGAAGGCTATCTTGAGTCCGGTCCGCAATGATTGCCGATTTAACGAGACAGGTCGACGCAGCGTTGCGAATTCCGCCTGGCGTGCCTTGATCCAATCATGTTCTCAAAGCTTCCGGAATCGTATATTGATCCTGCACGCGTGGGGCCGCATCTTTCCTAGATCTCATGGGCAAGCCGGGGGTTCATGTCCGATATTCCGCTGTTTTTTGAGCGCCTGAACCGGCGTGCGTTTCTTGGTGCATCCGCTTTGGGCGCGGCCTCCGTGGCTCTTTCGGCGTGCACCACGACGGACGTAGCGGCGCCGCCAGTGACCGCGGCGCCAAGCGATCCGGCTTTCGGCGATGCCGCAAGTATGTATGCGGCGCGCGTCGACGAGGGCTATCAACTGCCGGCAATCCCGGTAGCCAAGGTCGATCCGAAATTCGTGCGCCAAATCGTGTCCGATCCGACCGGAGAAAAACCCGGCACGATCGTCGTCGATACCTCCGAGCACTTCCTCTATCTGGTGCGCGACGGCGGCAAGGCAATTCGCTATGGCGTCAGCCTCGGCAAGGCCGGTTTCGGACCGGCAGCGCCGTGGTTCAGGCGAGGAAGAAGTGGCCGGTCTGGACGCCGCCGCCGGAGATGATCCAGCGCCGGCCGGAACTTGCGAAATACAAGGACGGCATGCCGCCCGGCCCGCACAGCCCGCTGGGCGCACGCGCGCTATATCTCTTCCGCGACGGCAAGGACACGATGTACCGGCTGCACGGCACGCCGGAGTGGGATTCCATCGGGAAGAACGCTTCCTCCGGCTGTGTGCGCTTCATGAATCAGGACATTATCGACCTCTACAGCCGCGTCGACGGCGTCGCGCCGGTCTTCGTGCGCCCGAACCTGTCGGCCGCCGGGAAGATCGCCGCCGTGTCGGACAGGACGGCCGAGCCGATCGATGCGGGCGTGCCAAAGGACGCGGAGATGTTGAGGTAAGTGCCTTCGACGGATCATCAGTCTTAGGTTTTGCAAACCCACTAGAACACAATCCTTGTGCCGGCGAGCCGCAACTGAAGGGCCCGACCGTTCGATCGTGCCAGGCAGGCGGGCGCGTTAGGGGCGGGCGCCAGCCGGGGGGGGTGGCTTATTTCCCGCGCGGGCGGGGAGCCGGGACGGATATACAAGGG
>NZ_JAMYRN010000015.1:0-139185 GCF_040321435.1 Mesorhizobium sp. M0410 | reverse complement strand
TCGACCTCAATGCAAGCCAACGATAGGATGGCAAACTGTTCGCGATGTCCTCGCACAGCTGTTCGCGATGTCCCCGGTCCAAACACTGCCCTTGAGGGGGAGATGGCCGGCAGGCCAGAGGGGGTCGGTTCGACTGGATGCGACCTCCCTTGCGACAGATGGAGGTTGGCGCTCTTCGTGAGGCGACCCCCTCTGTCGCCTTCGGCGACGTCTCCCCCTCGAGGGGGGAGATTACGCAGCTCACCCCGCAAGCCGGCTAACCATCTCGTGCTGCGCGTAGGCGTGGCCGAAGCGGTTGGCTAGAAAAGCGTCGAGCGCGATGTCCTCCTGCTTGATGAAACCTCTTGCCGGCAAGGTGCCGTCGGCGAGCATGTCGAGCACGGCGCAGATCGCCGATGCAGTGGTGATCTGGATGGCGCTGCGCACCTTTTCGCCGTCGCGCCTGGCGTAGATCTTGTTGGCATAGGTCTCCTGCAGCAGACGGCCGTTCTTGCGGCCGCTGACGGTGACGAAGACGATAACCACGTCCTGCAGCGTTGCCGGCAGGGCGCTTTCGAAAATGTCCTTCAGCACGTCGCGGCGGTGGCGCAGGCCGAGGTCGTTGAGCAGCGCCTTCATGATCGCGGCATGGCCGGGATAACGGATGGTGCGGTAATTCAGCGTGCGCACCCTGCCTTTCAGCGTTTCGGCCAGCGTGCCCAGCCCGCCCGAGGTGTTGAACGCCTCATAGGTGACGCCGTCGAGCGAGAACTCCTCGCGCTCCTCGAGCGGCGGCACCTCGATCAGCTCGCCTTCGACGATCGCCTCGCAAGGCTCGCAATATTCGTTGATGACGCCGTCGGTGCTCCAGGTCAGATTGTAGTTCAGCGCGTTCGACGGGTACTGCGGCAGCGCGCCAACCCGCATGCGCACGCTCTCCAGCGTGTCGAAGCGGCTGGCGAGGTCGTTGGCAACGATCGAGATGAAGCCGGGCGCCAGGCCGCATTGCGGAATGAAGGCGCTGTTGCCGGAGCGCGCCAGTTCCTTGACCCGCCTGGTGCTGACGACATCCTCGGTCAGATCGAGATAGTGCACGCCGGCACTGGCCGCCGCCTCCGCGATGCGCGTGGTCAGATGGAAGGGCGCGGCGCTGAGCACCGCGAATTTGCCGGCCAAGGCCGCTTCGAGGGTGCCGGCGGCTTCGATGTCGAGTTCCAGCGTCTCGATCGTTTCAGGCAGTTCGGCCGCGCCGAGCTGCGCCGCCGAGCGGTCGACGAGCGTGACATGGTAGTTGCCCGTGGAAGCCAGCATCTCGGCAATGGTCGAGCCGATCTTGCCGGCGCCGACGACGATGATTTCCTTCATGACTGGTCCCTCGCACCAACGTTGGATTGATCGCTAGAATCGCAGCTTGCCTGTCGAAAGGAAGCGTGAGACTGTACGAAACGCAGTCTCTCTTTGCGCAATGTGCCGGCAAGGTTCGTCGAAATGCTAAGCGATGCCGACCAGGCTCTGCTTTCCCTGCTGCGCATCAATGCGCGCGCCTCGACCGCCGAACTGGCGCGACGGCTGGGCGTGTCGCGGACCACGGTGCAGAGCCGGATCGAGCGGCTGGAACAGCGCGGCATCATCACCGGCTACGGTGTCAGGCTTTCGCCCGACTACGAACAGGGGCTGGTCAGGGCGCATGTCCTGCTTACCGTCACCCCCAAGCTCGCCGACAAGGTGGTGCGCAGCCTGCAGGCGCTGGCACCGGTTCGAACCCTGCACTCGGTCAGCGGCAATTTCGACATGATCGTTGTCGTCGAAGCGCCGTCGATCAGGGATCTCGACACGCTCCTCGACCAGATCGGCGCCATGGACGGGGTCGAGCGGACGTCGTCGTCGATCATCCTGTCGACGCGGATCGACCGCTGAGCCGGCTGGCGTCGCGGGTCCAGATGCTGGCGCGAAGGATCACCAAGGGCGGTGATCGTTCTGGCGTTACCGCAGCAAAGCGATATAGGCTTTCAGAATGTGGATCGATGGCGTGCAGCCGCGCCCAATCTCTTGCAGCATCGCGCGTTCACCCAAAGAACCTAGACAGGAGGCCTCCTTGCCCAAGCAGTGTTTCGGAAAATCCCATGTGCCGTTGTCGCCGGCGGTCAGGGCCGGCGATTTCGTCTATGTCTCAGGCCAGGTGCCGGTCGGCAGCGACGGGCTGGTGGTCAAGGGCGGCATAGCCGAGCAGACCGAACAGGTGCTGTCGAACGTCAAGGCGGCACTGGCGCTGGCCGGCTGCACGCTCGACGACGTGGTCAAGACGACGGTCTGGCTCGAGGACGCGCGCGATTTCGGCATCTTCAATACCGTCTACGCCCGGCATTTCCCGAAAGATCCGCCGGCACGCACGACGGTGGAGTCACGGCTTATGATCGACATCAAGATCGAGGTCGAAGCCGTCGCCTACAGGCCGGCCTGACGGAAAAGCGGAGACAGGCGCAATGCAATTCGATCTCCTGATAAAGGGCGGCCGCCTCATCGATCCGGCGTCCGGCCTCGACGCACAACGCGATCTGGCGATTGCCGACGGCCGTATCGCCGCCATCGACCCCGAAATCCCCTTCGAACGTGCAGCCCGCGTCATCGACGCCACGGGCTCGATCGTCGCGCCCGGCCTGATCGACCTGCACAGCCATGTCTATTGGGGCGGCACGTCGCTCGGCGTCGATGCCGACCGGCTCGCCGCAAAGAGCGGCACCACCACCTTCGTCGATGCCGGAAGCGCCGGCGCCGGCAATTTCCTCGGCTTTCGCCGCCACGTCATCGAGCGCTCGAAGGTCCGTATCCTGGCATACGTCAACATTTCCTTTGCCGGCATTTTCGGCTTCTCGCAGACCGTCGCGGTCGGCGAATGCAGCGACCTCAGGCTCTGCGAACCGCGCGAGACGGTGGCCGCGGCGCGCGAGCACGCAGACGTGATCGTCGGCGTCAAGGTCCGCTCCGGTCGCCATGCCGGCGGCAGCAGCGGCATCGCGCCGGTCGATCTCGGGCTGGAAGCCGCGGACAAGGCCGGCCTGCCGCTGATGGCGCATATAGACGAGCCGCCGCCGGGTCGCTCGGAAGTGCTGCCGCGGCTGCGCAAAGGCGATATCCTCACCCACTGCTTCCGGCCGTTTCCCAACGCACCGGTCTTCGCTTCGGGCGCGGTGCGGCCGGACATGCGGCTGGCGCGCGAGCGCGGCGTCATCTTCGATATCGGCCACGGCATGGGCTCGTTCGATTTCGAGGTGGCCAAGGCGATGCTGAGCGAGGGGCTGGCGCCGGACGTGATCAGCAGCGACGTGCATCTCTACTGCGTCGACGGGCCGGCCTTCGACATTCTGGTGTGCATGTCGAAGCTGCTGGTTCTCGGCATGCCGCTGGTCGAGGTGCTGCGCGCCGCGACACAGCGGCCGGCCGAAGCGATCGCCAGGCCAGATTTGGGCAGGCTTGCGGTTGGTGCGGTCGGCGACATCGCGGTGCTGCGGCTGCGTCCGGGCCGCTTCACCTTTGTCGACTCGGTCGGCGCCTCGTTGGTCGCCGAGCAAAGGCTGGTCTCTGACGGCATTGTGGTCGGCGGCACGTGGTGGCCGAACGAGGCGCTGGACGATTTCGGCGAAACCGAGCGCTTCGAAGCGCATGCGCATGACACGCATGTCGAGGTTGCCGCCCGGCATTTCGGGCGTGGGTGATCTCCCCCCTTGAGGGGGAGATGGCCGGCAGGCCAGAGGGGGTAGGTCCGACGGGGCTCGGCCTGCTGCTACGGTAGAGGAGGCTGGCGCTCGACGCGCGGCGACTCCCTCTGTCGCCTTTGGCGATATCTCCCGCTCAAGGGGGGAGATCACAGCTTCACCGCGGCGTCCCATAAACCGGCGTCGCAATGCCTTCCATCCTCGCCTTGATCTGCAGCGCCACGAACTTCGAATAAAAGCGCGACAGCGCCAGATTGCCGCCGTGGAACCACAGCGCTTCCTGCGCGGTCGGCTTCCACATGTTGCGCAATTCGCCTTGCCATGGACCCGGGTCGCCTTTCACGCCCGAGCCAATCCCCCAGCACGGCCCGACCTTGTCGGCGACTTCACGGGAGATGATCGCCGCCACCGTTTCGTTCATCGAGAGATAGCCGGTGCAGGCGATGATTGCGTCGGCCGCCAGTTCGGTGCCGTCGTCGAAGAGGATGCCTGTCGGCGTCAGCGACTTGATCCCGACGCCGCTGCGGATGCCGATCTCGCCGTCGATGATCAGATCGCAGGCGCCGACGTCGATGTAGAAGCCCGAGCCGGTGCGGTAGGCCTTCATCAAAAGTCCGGTCTCGTCGTCGCCGAAATCGATGGCGAAGCCGGCGCCGCGCAAGCGGTCGTAGAAGGCCGCGTCGCGCGCCTTGATGATGTCGTAGAGCGCGCGCTGGCCCTGTGGCAGCAGCGCGAACGGCGTCGAGGCGACGATCATGTCGGCCTTCTCAGTGGTGATGCCGCGGGCCAGCGCCTTTTCCGAAAAGATCTCGAAACCGATCTCCATCAGCGTGTCCGACTTGACCACCGTCGTCGGCGAGCGCTGGACCATCGTCACCTCGGCGCCGCTCTCCCATAGATCGACGCTGACATCATGGCCAGAACTTGCGGCGCCGATGACGGCGACCTTTTTGCCGCGGAATTTCTCGCCGCTGAAATATTGGCTGGAGTGCAGGAACTCGCCCTGGAAGGCCTCGGCGCCCGGCAGGTCGATCTGCCTGGGCGGGCCATAAGCACCGGTTGCAAAGACGATGTGCTTCGGCTTTAGCGTGATGCGCTGGCCGGCGCGGTCGACCTCGACCGTCCAGACCTTTTCGGTGTCGTCGTAGGACGCGCTGATGCATCTTGTGGAGGTCCAGTAGTTGAGCTCCATGACGCGTGTATACATTTCCAGCCAGTCGCCCATCTTGTCCTTGGGCGTGAACACCGGCCAGTTCTCGGGAAACGGGATGTAGGGCAGATGGTCGTACCAGACCGGGTCGTGCAGCACGAGCGAGCGATAGCGATTGCGCCAGGAATCGCCGGCCTGCGCATTCTTCTCGATGATGATGGCCGGCACGCCGAGTTGCCGGAGCCGTGCGCCCAGCATGATGCCGCCCTGGCCGCCGCCGATGACCAGGCAATAAGGCTGCTGGCCGGCGCCGAGTTCACGCGTCTCGCGCGCCCTCGCCTCCAGCCAGGTCTCGCGCTCCGGATCGGCCTTGTGGCGGACGCCCAGAGGCCGCGCCGGGCCCTTGCGCTCCTCAAACCCCTTGAGATCGCTCATCGCCGTAAACAGTGTCCGGCATTTGCCGTCCCTGAGGCGCATGATGCCTTGGCCCCACGCGGATGACGTCTCGAAAGAAAACCAGGCTTCGATAACGCCTTCGTCCGAAGTCGCTTCGCTGCTGAGCTGCCACCGGGCAGGCCTTGTCATTGCCAGCGTGGCTTCCAGCATGTCGCGGATCGCCGCGCGGCCTTCCATGGTCTTGATGTTCCAGGTGAAGGTCAGCAGATCGCGCCAGTAACAGTCCTCGACGAACAGGTTGATTGCGGCCGCGACGTCGCCCGCCTCGAGCGCTCGCGCAAAAGAACCGAGCCAGGTGGCCGCCTGTTTCGACGGTGATATGTCGAGCATCTGTCTTCCCTATCTCAAGCGACTTCGGCGCTGCCCTTTAACCTTATCCTCTCTCCCGAAGAGCGGGGAGAGGGTAGGTGAGGGGCAGCGCAAACAGTCCGGAAATTAAGGGCGCAGCGCAAGACCCCGCTATCAGGCGCGCGCGCGGGCCTGATCCGAACCGCTATCCAGCCATGCAAGATCGTCCGGCGAAAGTGAGATGTCGAGCGCCTGGAGGCTGTCTTCCAACTCGTCGAGCGTGCGCGGCCCGATCAGCGGGACGGACGGAAAGGGCTGCGCCAGGACATAGGCGAGCGCGACGTGGATCGGGCTTTTGCCCAGCCGTTTGGCGAGCTCGATGGCGCGGTCGCGACGGCCGAAGTTCCTCTCCGAGTACCAGACCCGGACCAGTTCCTCATTGTCGCGCCGGTCGCGGCCGGCGCGGTCGGTGAAGAAGCCGCGGCCCTGGCTCGACCAGGCGAAATTCGGCATCTGCCGGGCGGTGAGCCAGGCCTTCCATGCGTCGCTGGAGGAGGTGACGCAGCCCGCCCAGATCGGCTCCAGCATCTCGGCCAGCGAGAAATTGTTGGAAAGGGCGCCGGGCTTCTGCTTGCCGGTGCGCTCGGCATAGACAATCGCCTCGTCCATGCGTTCCATCGTCCAGTTCGAGCCGCCGAACGGACCGCGAATGCGGCCGGCCTTGACCTCGCGATCCATCGCATCGACGAACTCGTCGACCGGCACGTCCGGGTTGTCGCGATGCATGAAATAGACGTCGATATGGTCGGTCTGCAGCCGCTCAAGCGACTGGGTGAGCTGCTTGCCGATGACGTCGGGATAGCAGAGCGGCGAGTGCGCACCCTTGCCGATGACCACCGATTGCTCGCGCACGCCGCGGTTCTTCAGCCACTGGCCGAGCAGCGTCTCGGTATAGCCGGAACCGTAGACGAAGGCGGTGTCGAACAGATTGCCGCCCGCCTCAAAATAGGCGTCGAGCAGGATGGCGCCCGACGAAAACGTGCGGAAATCCTCGAAGCCGAGCGCCAGACACGAAGCCGGCCGCGGCAGGCCCGGAATGCCGCGCTTGGGGATGGCGGTCCCGCCGGAGCGCAGCTTCCGCCCGGAGATCGTGTGGACGCGCTTTGCCGGTTTCTCGATGTCGTATTCGAGCCCGATGGCGGCCCGCCATTTATCGAGCACGCGCAGATTGCCGAGACTGTCGGCCCAGCTCATGCCCGGCCAGGCGAACTCCTGCTTCCCGCCGAGAATGGCCTCGCCGGCAGCGTCGACCTCGAATGCGTAAAGCCAGCCGTCCTCCTTGACCTCGACCACCTCGGTGTCACCCGGACGGATGATGCGGATTTCGCCGGTGCCGCCTTGCTGGCCGCCGGCATACCAGAAATCCGCCACCTCGATGCGGCCCTTGCTGCCGAGAATACGCAATACGTTGTCCTGCGCGAGCGAAATGCTGCAGGAGACTTCCGCGACGATGCCGCCTGGAAAATGCAACAGCGCCGACGCCCATTCGTCGACGCCGGATTGGCCGAGATGCGCAGCGCCGACCACTTTGTCCGGCTCGGCGAAGGGCTTTCCCGCCGCGGCGCCGGCAATCAGCCGCGCCATCGAGACGGGATAGCCGCCGACATCGAGAATGCCGCCGCCGGCGAGATCCTTGGCGTAAAGCCGGTGCTCCGGCATGAAGCCCGGCATGGCGAAGCCGAAACTGGATTTGATCATCTTGATGTCGCCGATCGCGCCGGCCCTGACCAGCTCGACCAGCCTGGCCGTCTGCGGATGCAGCCGGTACATGAAGGCTTCGCCGAGAAAGGTGCCGGCCTTGCGCGCGGCATGGATCATGGCGTCGGCCTCGAAGGCGGTCAGGCCAAGCGGCTTTTCGCAAAGCACATGCTTTCCGGCCTCAGCCGCCTTGATCGCCCATTCGGCATGGCTCGGATGCGGCGTTGAAATATAGATCGCGTCGACATCCGGATCGCCAAGCAAAGTCTCGTAGCCATCGAGGATGCGGGCGCCGGGGAAAGCCTCAGTGAGCCCGGCCTTGCCGGGATTGCGCGCCCCTAAGGCGACTAAGGTGCCGGTGCGCGAATGGGCGACGCCGCCGGCAAAGGCCTTGGCGATGTTGCCGGGCCCGAGAATGCCCCAGCGAATTTTTTCTGGCTTGGACGTCATGTCAAATCTCCGTGGGGTGGCCGCGACCAGTCGCGATCGGACAAAAGGAACTAGATGGGTTAGCGAATGCGTGCGCCGGTGGCGTCGAAGAGAAGCGAGCGGTCGGCCTTGATCGACACCACCAGGTCGTCGCCGTTCGCGCGATGCCGCGAGGCCTCGCGCTCGATGATCAGTTCCTCGCGCCCGCCCCCGGTCCCGGAATTGGCATAGACATAACTCACCGATCCCAAGTGCTCGGCGACGTCGGCCTTGAGGGTAAGGTCGCAATCGCCCTGGCCGGCGTCGAAGAAATGCTCCGGCCGCACGCCAAGCACGACATCGCCGCCTGTCGCAGGCAGAGCATCCGAAAGCGGCTTGCGCAGTCGCGCGCCGCGATGATTGACCAGTTCGACGACCGCAGCGCCGTTGTCGGCCCCGACCATTTTCGCCGCCAGAAAGTTCATTTTCGGGGAGCCGACGAAGCCGGCAACGAAGCGGTTGGCGGGGTCGTCGTAGAGATCGAGCGGCGCGCCGATCTGCTCGATATTGCCGGCGTTGAGGACGACGATCCTGTCGGCCAGTGTCATCGCCTCGGTCTGGTCGTGCGTCACATAGACCATGGTAACGCCAAGCTCCTTGTGAAGGCGCGATATCTCGACGCGCATCTGCACCCTGAGCTCGGCGTCGAGATTGCTGAGCGGTTCGTCGAACAGGAACACTTGCGGCTCGCGCACGATGGCGCGGCCGATAGCGACGCGCTGGCGCTGGCCGCCCGACAATTGCCGCGGCCGCCGCTTCATCAGCTCGGCGATACGCAGGATTTCGGAAGCCCGCTTCACCCGCCGCTCGGTATCTGCCTTGGGATTGCCGGTCATTCTCAGGCCGAAGCTCAGATTCTGCTCGACCGTCATGTGCGGATAGAGCGCGTACGACTGGAACACCATGGCGATGCCGCGATCGGCTGCCTCGACGTCGTTCACCACCTTGCCGCCAATGGCGATCTCGCCGTCGCTGATGTCCTCGAGCCCGGCGATCATCCGGAGCAGCGTGGACTTGCCGCAGCCGGAAGGGCCGACGAAGACGACGAATTCGCCGTCATCGATATCGATATTGGCGCCGTGGACGATCTCGAAGACGCCGAAGCGCTTGATGACGTTTTTGAGTGTGACTGCAGCCATGCTGATCCTTACTTGATGGCGCCGGCGGCGATGCCGGCGACGAAATGGCGCTGCAGAAGCACGAACACGACGAGCATTGGCGCCGTCAGCATCACCGCGCCCGCCATGATGCCGCCCCAGGACACCTTGGTGAGACCGATCAGCGTGCCGAGCGCCACCGGCGCGGTCATTGCGCCAGGCTTGGAATTGATCAGCAGCGGCCACAGATAGTTGTTCCAGGAGGCAAGGAAGAGGATGATGGCGAGTGCCGCCAGCATCGGCCGCGCCAGAGGCAATGCGACGAACAGGAATATCCGCCATTCCTTGACGCCCTCGACCTTGGCCGCGTCGAACAGCTCGTGCGGCATCATCGAAAAACTCTGTCGCATGAATAGCACGCCCAGCGAGTTGAACAGCGGCGGCACGATCAGCGCCACCCAGGTGTTGGCGAGCTTGAAGTCGCGCGCCACCATGATGAATTGCGGGATAAGCACGACCGCATAGGGCAGCGTGATGGTGCCGAAGATGATGGCGACGACCATGCCCTTGCCGAAGAAGTTGTAACGCGCCAGCGCCCAGCCGGCCATCGAGGTGAGCATCACCGACAGGAAGGTATAGGTCACCGCCACCGAGACGGAGATGCCGATGGCGCCGATGAAATTGGTGCCGCGCTGCAGATTGCTGACATTGTCGAGGAAATTGCCGTGCGGCAAAAGCTCGATGTCGGGGCTGAAGATGCCATTGTCGGGCATCGTGGAAAAGACCACCATCATCCACAGCGGAAACAGCCAGACCAGCGCCAGCGGCGTCAGGACCAGATGCAGCGCGATGCTGCGGCCCAATCTGGCCTGAGAACGGCTGACCCGGGAATGGCTGATTGGGGAGCGCGAGGTCATTTCGGTTCCCTCGTCAGCCATATCTGCACCAGCGAAATGGCAATCGCCAGCCCGGCCATGGTGTAGGCGACGGCCGAAGCGTAGCCGAAATTGAGCGACCGGAAGCCCTGGCGGTAAAGCAGCAGCCCGAGCGTTTCGGTGCCGCCGCCCGGCCCGCCGCGCTCGGTGATCAGGAAGGGCTCGGTGAACAGCTGCATGGTGCCGATGATCGACAGCACGGCGCAGAACACGATGATCGGCTTGAGCAGCGGCAGCGTGATGTAAAAGAACTGGTTGACCTTGCTGACCCGGTCCAGGGTTGCCGCCTCGTAGACATCCTCGGGGATGGACTGCAGGCCGGCGAGCAGGATGATGGCGTTGTAGCCGGCCCAGCGCCAGGTCACCGCCATCATGATCACCGCCATCGCCGGGGTGACGTTGGTAAACCAGTCGACACTGGGCAGGCCGATGCTGTTCAGCAATTTGTTGATGATGCCGTAGTCGAGATTGAACATCAGCCGGAAAACCGCCGAATAGGCGACTTCGCCGACCACGACCGGCGCGAAGAAGGCAAAGCGGAACAGGCCACGCGCCTTGAGCAGCGGCGAATTCAAAAGCACCGCCATCACAATCGCCAGGGAAATCATCACCGGCACCTGGATGACGAGGATCAGCAATGTGTTCTTCAAGGCGTTGAAGAAGGCGGGATCGCCGATCAGCCGGCCCCAGTTGAAGGTCGGCGCGAACCGCCACGGCACGGTGCGCGTCGCCTGGAACGAGATCAGGAAGGAATCGATGATCGGCCACAGCCAGAAGATCGAGAAGATCAGCAGATAGGGCGCGAGGAAGCGATAAGCCGTGGCGTTCTGGTAGCGCATTCGTTTTCCTCCTTTCTGCTTTCGCCTGCTGGGGCGCGCGGTGTTGATGTTCAGGTGATGCGCCGCCGCAAACGGTGGCTTGTTCGAAGGCCGGCGCCGCCCCTCATCCGCCTGCCTGGCCGCAATGCTGGGGGATTCCCCTCTCCCCGTTCTTCACGGGGAGAGGGTAAGGGTGAGGGGCAGCGCCAGCGTTCGAAATAGATCACGAAGTCTGGAGCCATCCCGTATCAGATCACGACTTGACCGGCAGGCCGGTCGCCGCGGCGATCTGGCTTGCGGCATCGTCGAGCGCTGCCTTGGCGTCGGGATAGCCGCCGGCCAGATATTTGGTCTGCACCGCGCGGATGATGATTTCGGCGTCGCTCTGGAACGGAGTGCCGCGGCTGGGGACGACCTTGGGCAAGGTGCCGAGGATGTCCTTCCACACGGCTTGGCCACCCCAATAGGGCAGGCCTTCGGAGACATAAGGGTCGTTGAGCGCCGAGATCAGCGACGGCACCAGGCCGAAGCCTTTCAGCATGGTGATCTGGCCCTCATTCGTCCCTAGCGTGTATTTCAGATAGGCATAGGCGGCTTCCTTGTTCTTCGACACCGAAGTGATGGCGAGCGAGGAGCCGCCGAGATTGGCGGCGCGCGGACCGTCGGCGGTCAGGCTCGGCATCAGATAGACGCCCCATTTGCCTGCGCCATCGGGCGATTCCGTGCGTATGGTGCCTTCATACCAGCCGCCATACATCTGGCTGGCGACCTTGCCGGCGGTGTTGTTAGTGATCTTGGTGCTCCAGTCGGCAGAGGAAATGATGCCGGCGTCCTTCATCTCCTTGATCTTGGTCATGGCATCGACGCATTTGGGCTGATTGACGGTGATCGATTGACCATCGGCGGAGAAATAGGCGCAGCCCTGCTCGTTGGAGATCATGCGGAAGAATTCGGAATCGCCGTTGAAATCGGCGTTGGTCATCGTCACGCCAGGATTGGCGGCCTGGATCTTCTTGGCGGCGGCGATGAAATCGTCCCAGGTCTTGATCGAAGACGGGTCGACGCCGGCCTTCTCATAGAAGTCGCGGCGGTAGAACATCGCTACTGGACCGGAATCCCAGGGCATCGCATAGGCCTTGTCGTCAACCTCGAGCTCGGTACGTTTGAAGTCGGGGAATTTTGCCTGGTCTTCTGCGGTGTAGCCGAGCGTGTGCAGGTCGACGAAGCAATCCGGGAACTGGCTCCAGTAGTTTTCCGCCTCGCCGTTCTCGATCGTCACGATATCCGGCAGGCCCTCGCCGCCGGCGGCACAGCCGGCGATCGATTTGTCGTAGGTCGGCTGGTTGCCGAGGTCCTCGACCGTGACCTTGATGTCGGGATACTGCTTGTTGAAGCCCGCTATGGTGGCCTTCAGCGACGAAGCGGCGATGTTCCAGCTCCAGATCGTGATTTCACCGGACTGCGCAAAGGCTGGGCTGGAGCCCAGGGCAAGCGCGAGCGCGGCGCAGGTCAATTTTAAGCGCATTGAAATCCTCCCATTTCAGTTGCTCTCTGTTTGCGAGCGTGGCTAGACTAGGCTTCGGGAAAGCCTTGTCCGCGACAAAGGGAATAAGAAATGAGCGGAAAGTAAGATGCCGGAAAGGCCGTTTTACCAGCCTGGCGCCAGCAGCGTGGAGGGCCTGCCGCTGCTGCTGCAAATGTTCCACACCCAGCCCCTGGTGATGCTCAAGCCACATTGGCATGCCCAGGTCGAGGTGAATTTCATCGTGCGTGGCGCCGTGCATTACCGCATGGACGGGCACGGGCTTTCGCTTTCTGCGGGCGACATGTGCCTGTTCTGGGGCGGCCTGCCGCACCAGATGGACGAAGCCTCCGACGATGCCATCTACGCCGGCGCGCATCTGCCGCTGGTTCATTTCTTCCGGCTGCATTTGCCCGTCGACGTCCGCAACAGGCTGATGACCGGCGCGACGCTGGTGACCGACGCCACAGACCGGTCGGACGACCACAATTTCGAGCGCTGGAACCGCTATGCCCGCTCCGGCGACCCGGTCAAGGCGGAGCATGCCGTCAACGAGCTTTTGCTGCGGCTTGAGCGGGTGCGGTTCGAGCCCTACCGGCTGGTGCCGGAAACGCCGGTCGAACAGGAGCTAGGCAGCCCGTTCGATCAGCAATCGCTGCGCAATGTCGGGCGCATGTGCGACTTCATCGCCGAGAATTTCCTCTACGAGATCGATTGCGTCGACATCGCCGCGGCGGCCGACATCCATCCCAAATACGCCATGAGCATCTTCAAGAAATCGACCGGCATGACGCTCAATGAATATGTGAATCTGCTGCGCCTCAGCTACGCGCAGGCGCTGCTGATGCATCAGGATGCCAATGTGCTGCGCGTCGCCATGGAATCGGGCTTCGGCTCGCTCAGCGCGTTCAACAAGTCGTTCCGCAAGCTTTCCGGCATGTCGCCGTCGGATTTCCGCAGGGGCGTGGCCGGCGCCAGATAAGGGCGCCGGCTGGATTCAGCCGATAACCCCCAGACGTCTCGGCAGGCGGTTCATCGGCGACGGCCCGTTGGCGGTGATCAGGAACTGGTCCTCGAGATTGAAGCTGGCGAGACTGTCGATGTAGAGCGGAATCTCGAATGCCAGCACCATGCCGGGTTCGATCGCGACATCGCAGTCGGCCGAGATGAACGGCCATTGCTCGGAAAACACGGAATGGCCGACGCCGTGGCCGAAATGGCCGCGGCGATAGGAACGCAGGCCCTGGCGCGCCAGGCTGTCACTGGCGGCGCGATGCACGGCGGCCAACGGCTTTCCGGGCATAAGCGCGGCAAGCCCGTCGGCGAAGGCGCGTTCGGCTATCGCATGCAATTCGGCCTGTTCGGGCGACGGCGGCCCGAAGGTGAAATTCCGCGACATATCCGAGGCATAGCCGTTCACGCTGCACACCATGTCGGCCTTCAGCGGATCGCCGGCGGCGGCGACCGCGTCGGCGCCTTTTGGGCGAGCGCCCAGCGTGACGTATTCCGCCGTCGAGATTTGCTGCGACGACCCGCCGGCTACATCCGCGACGCCTTGCCGGTAAAGCGCGACCAGCTCAGACTGACGCATGCCGGCCGCTGCATGCTGCTGCAGCCGCGACAGGCCGGCCTCCGACAGGACGATGCCCTGCTGCAACAGGTCGATCTCGCTCTGCGACTTGATCGCCCGCAGCCGGTCGAGGATCGGCGAACCGTTGACCAGGGCAGTGCCCGGCAACATCGCCTGCATCGCGGAAAAATCGCTGGCCGAGACGAAATCCAGCTCGATGCCGAGCGTCGCACGCTCCAGCCCGAATTCTGCGAGGATCGTCTTCAGCTCGCGGACGGAGCGGGCAAGCTCGAAGGTCGCCGGACGTGAAAAACCGGGGGCGCGGCCAACCAGGCCGGCCTCGATGCGCTGCGCAACAGGCCGGTCGGCCGTCGCCGGCTCGAGCGACGCCGATTCGATCCAGATCGGATGCGTGCGTACCATGGCGCCGGCCATCGCCGCCGGGAGCTGGGCAGCCTGGAAATCCGCCACCACGACGCCGATCGGCAGGTTGCCTCGCTTGGGAATAACGACGAAACCGGCGCCGGCCCGCCGGAACAGGCCTGCCGGGCCGATCCAGGCACCGGTGGCATATTGGAACGCCTCGGGCTCGCAAAGCACCAGCGCCTCGATGCCGGCGCGCTGCATCAGGTCAGTCGCGCGCTCGCGGTCGACAAAGCCGGTCATGGGATCTCCTCGAATGCAATCGAAACCGACGCCGATGCGGCGGCGTTTGGCCTTAGCGTAGCTTCAGTGCCGCCGTGGAGCAGCTTTTTTCTGGAAGCGCTGTTCACCTTGAGAGTTCGTCGTCGGGAAACGAAAAAGCCGCGGCGAACCGCGGCTTTTCAACACAACAAGCGGCTGCTTCGAAAGCTTTATTCGGTTTCGTCGGAAGTGTCGTCGGCAGTGTCTGCCGCGTCATCCGCGGTCTGCCTTGCCAGCGCTGCCTGCAAGGCCAACGTGGCCTGTGGCGAGGCCGGTGTCGTCGCAACGACCGCCGCTGCGTGAGCAACTCCGTGCGTCGACTTGTCCCTGGCCGCGGCGGAAGTGGCGGCTCCGTGTCCCTGCGAGCCGGCCCCGGCCGAGTTTCCGCCATTGCCGTTGCTGCCGCCATTGCCGTTGCCATTGCCATTGCCGCCGGGAGCAGCGAGTACCGGAGATGCGACAAGGGTGAGAGCGGCTACAGTCGCGAATAGACAGGTGCGCGTTTTCATAGTTCCTCCTTCGAGTCGCCCTCCCGCCAGGATGGGTTCCAAATGAAAAACGTCAGGACTTCCAATGTGAAAGCCGGCTGTTACCTAGCTTTGTTCAAATACAGTATTCTGCAAGATGGACCTTGGTCCGAAACCGGCACGCAAAAGTCCTGAATTTTATCGACAGCGTACTTCGGACGACCGCAACGGCTGGATTTTGCTGCCGTCAGATCCAGCGCCGCTACAGCGCATGTGCGTCGGCTGACATGAGGTTACAATCGAGGAAACCTCGGTGCTCGCCATCCGGCGAGATCATTTAAGGCGATTGAGGAACATTCCACAGTTCGTGAAGTTGGGAGCGCAGGCCCGCTTTTGAGGGTGCCAAAATGTTTGATGCCGGCGGGCTTTTGGGAGGAAGCCATGATCCGCGTCACGCCTGCATTTCGTGTTTCACGCCGCCGCGCATTGCAGTTTGGCCTGGGAGCGACGCTCGCTTCGGCCACCGGGCTTGCCCCGGTTTCCCGCGCCTATGCGCAGGATGAGGTCAAAGACGAAGACATTTTCCGGTTCGCCCTCAATCTCGAATATATGGAAGCCGAATATTACCTGCGCGGCACAACCGGAAAAGGGATCGATGACTCGGATGCCGGCCCGAAGGCCGGCGCTGTGGCTGGCGGCAAACAGGTTCGCTTTGACACGCCTGCAATCGGCGAGTTCATGCGTGAGGTCGCCGAAAACGAACTTGCCCATGTCAGGTTCTATCGCAAGACACTTGGAAGCGATGCCGTCGACCGGCCGGCAATCGATTTCGATGCGGGCTTTGCGGCGGTTGCCAAGGCGGCGGGGCTCGGAGCGGACTTCGATCCTTTCGGCAACCAGATGAACTTCGTGCTCGGCGGCATGCTGTTCGAGGATGTCGGCGTCACTGCCTATGCCGGCGCCGCGCCCCTTCTGAAAAACAAGGATTTCCAGGCCGCCGCCGCTGGCATTCTGGCCGTTGAGGCCTACCACATGGGGATGGCGCGATCGTCGCTTTACCGAATGGGCGAGGATGCCTGGAAGGCCGCCAATGCGGTTTCCGACGCCCGCGACAAGATCGATGGACCGGAAGACAAGGACCAGGGCATCCGAGTGGACGGCAAAGCCAATATCGTTCCATCGACCCCGGATGCAATCGCCTTCACGAGGACGCCGCAAGAAGTGCTTCGGATCGTCTATCTGACCGACCAGAAAGGCGTCAGCAAGGGCGGCTTCTACCCGAACGGAATGAACGGAACGCTCAAAAGCACCTGAGCGGTCTGCGGATGAATCTCGTGGCAAATGAACTTGCGCGCGCGGCCAGCCGATTCGGCGCGCTGCGCCCTGTTGGCGCGCAAAAACGAAAAAGCCGCGGCGGACCGCGGCTTTTCGATGCTTGATTTCCCTTGAGAGAAATGGAGCGGGTGAAGCGATTCGAACGCTCGACCCCAACCTTGGCAAGGTTGTGCTCTACCCCTGAGCTACACCCGCTCGCGCGGCTTTTGGGCCGCAAGCCGCGCCTATATGGCTGAAGAGCGCGGCGATTGCAACAGGGAATTCGCAGGCTTTTTTGCTTCGCCGGCAATGCGGAGAAGCGCTCCTCCGGACGTCGCAAGGCAATCACCCCCCGCGTTGCGCGACGGACTTGTCTTGGCCGCATCATTGGCCGTAAACGGCGTTAGCCAAACAAGCCGTTGAAAGCGGGCCACCAGAAGAAAGACCGATGCCGAAGACCGAAGCCGAACTTTTCGCCTTTCTTGCCGGACTCGGGATCGAGGTATCGACGCGGCGGCATCCGCCGCTGTTCACGGTCGCCGATTCGCAGGCGCTGCGCGGTGAGATTGCCGGCGGCCACACCAAGAACCTGTTCCTCAAGGACAAGAAGGACAATTTCTTCCTGGTCAGCGTCGACGAGGAGGCGGTGGTCGATCTCAAGCAGATCCACCATCTGATCGGCGCTGCGGGGCGCGTGTCTTTCGGCCGGCCGGAGATGCTGATGGAGCTTCTCGGCGTCGTCCCGGGCGCGGTCACGGTGTTCGGGCTGATCAACGACACCGAGCGAAGGGTCAAGGTCGTTTTGGACGAGAAGCTGATGAGCCATGCGGTGGTCAATGCCCACCCGCTGACCAATGAAGCGACGACTTCCATCGCTGCCGCGGACCTGGTCAAATTCGTCGAGGCAACCGGACATGATGCTGTTATCTTGAAAGTCTCGGCATGATCGCCACATGGGTGACTAAGACCGGGGTGACTGAAACCGGGTTCTAAAGAAGGATGTTGCGCCCGTCCCTTGGCCGGCGGCGCGACCGAAAGGCGACGAGAGATGAGCGATAGCAACCCCTTTGGCGGCCCATTTGGCAGCAATGGCCGCCAGTATGCCACCACCGTGCAATATGGCGGCACCGATGCCGCGCGTGAGAAGGTCGCGCTTGCGAAGGCGCCGGCCGACGTCATCAAGGACACAACGACCGCTGGATTTGCTGCAGACGTCATCCAGGAATCGCGTCGCCAGCCGGTGCTGGTCGATTTCTGGGCGCCGTGGTGCGGCCCCTGCAAGCAATTGACGCCGCTGCTGGAGAAGGCGGTGAAAGCCGCCGGCGGCAAGGTCAAGCTGGTCAAGATGAATATCGACGACCATCCGTCGATCGCCGGCCAGCTTGGCATCCAGTCGATACCGGCGGTCATTGCCTTCAAGGACGGCCAGCCGGTCGACGGCTTCATGGGCGCCATTCCCGAGAGCCAGATCACGCAATTCATCCAGAAGGTTGGCGGCAAGAACGGTGGCGCGCCGCAAGTGGCCGAAGCGCTGGCCGCGGCTGCCGAGGCGCGCGACGCCGGGGATGTGCAGACAGCGGCCGACATCTACGATGCCATCCTGGAACAGGCGCCGGAGACGATCGAGGCGATCGCCGGCTTGGGCGACCTGCTGTTCGAGGCCGGCGATGCCGAAGGTGCCGAGGCGGTGCTGGCGCGGGCGCCGGAAGCGAAGAAGGATGCGCCCCAGCTCGCCGCGCTGCGGGCCAAAATGGCGCTCGCCGCGCAAGCAGCAGTGCTCGGCAATCCGGCGGAACTGGAACGGCGGCTGGCCGAAAATCCCGGGGATCACCAGGCACGGTTCGAGCTTGCCATGATCCAGAACGGCAAGGGTGATCGCATGGCGGCGGCCGACAATCTGCTGGCGATCATCAAGGCAGACCGCTCGTGGAACGACGACGGCGCCAGAACCCAGTTGCTGCAGCTCTTCGAGGCATGGGGCATGACCGACGAAGCAACGCTGTCGGCACGGCGCAAATTGTCGTCGCTGCTGTTTTCCTGAGCCGGCGCAGACTGTTTTGTCGCGCGGGCTTGCGGTGGGCGGCAGCTGCGCCAGATTAGGTTTTCGGACGGCGTTCGATTTCAGGTTTCCGGTGTTGCGCCTTGTGCCGGCCGGGAGGAGACGGATTTGGTGCGCTTCCTGACAAAGCGATCGGAGGATTGAGGTGCAGGCGGGAAACGCGCATTACCGGCTCGCTGCGGACTTACCGTCGACCATGCCGATCTTTCCGCTTGAGGGCGCATTGCTGTTGCCGGGAGGCCGTATGCCGCTCAACATCTTCGAGCCGCGCTATCTGCAGATGGTCGACGAAGCGATCGCCGGGCCGCGGCTGATCGGCATGATCCAGCCCAGCCTCGACGGTGCGCTGCGTCCAGACGGCGAGCCGGAGCTCTGCAATGTCGGCTGTGCCGGGCGCATCATTGCGCTGTCCGAGAGCGGCGACGGCCGTTACCTGATTTCGCTGCAGGGCGTGTGCCGGTTCCGCATTGTTCAGGAACTCACGGTCAAGACGCCGTTCCGCCAGTGCCGGCTGGCACCTTTTCTCGCCGATCTCGACGAGGAGCAGGCAGACGCCGAGATCGACCGGCCGGCGCTGCTGAAAGCGTTTCGCGCCTATCTGCAGGCCAACGATCTGGAGGCCGACTGGGAGAGCGTCAGCCGCGCCGAAAACGCCATGCTGGTCAACGCACTGTCGATGATGGCACCCTACGGGCCGGCCGAGAAACAGGCGCTGCTCGAAGCGGCCGATCTGAAGACACGCGCCGAGACCCTGATCGCCATCACCGAAATGGCGCTGGCGCGCGACAATGAGGATTTCGGTTCGAGTTTGCAGTAGGTTGGCCCTCCTTCTCCCACAAGGGAGAAGGGGAGGCCACGCGCAAAAACCTGAAGCGGTCGCCTTGTGGAAAGGATGGATCGAATGGCGGATGGACGTGACGGGAACAGGACTGTCGATCCCAAGCTGCTGGAACTCTTGGCCTGCCCGCTGACCAAGGGGCCGCTTGCCTGGGATCCGGAGCGCGGCGAGCTTATCTCGCGGGTGGCAAAGCTTGCCTATCCGGTGCGGGACGGCATTCCGATCATGCTGCCCTCGGAGGCACGTACGATCACCATTGACGATGCCGTGCCCACGCCACCGCGCCTGGGCGGAACGGCCTGACGAAGAGAAGAGGCCAATAGCCAGCCATGTTCTACTGAAAATTGCGCCCTTTGGGCATGACCTTCTCTGCCTTTCCCAATAGTTCCGTTTGCGCGATGCTATCGGGCCGCTTCTCCTCGGGGCCGCTCGAAGGTTCATCCACAAGCCTTGCCTCCTCGAGCAGCACCGACAGCCACGGCGTCAGATCCTCGACCTTCTCGGCGACGATATGGATGACGTCCGATTCCGATTGCAGCTTGCCGGTGACGCGGATGAAACGCGCGCCCATGACGATGGGGCGGAAGCGGTTGAAGGTTCTTTCCCAGAAAATGATATTGGCGACCGCATTCTCGTCTTCCAGCGTCAGGAAAATCGCCTTGCCATTGCCCGGCCGCTGCCGCACCAGCACGAGGCCGGCGACCGAAACGCGGCGGCCGTCCCGCACCTGGCCGAGCCGCGCATTGGGCGTGACGCCGGACCGATCCAGCCTTTGACGCAGGAAGGCGACCGGGTGCGCCTTCAGCGACAGGCCGAGCGAGCGGTAGTCGTGGACGACGTGCTCGCCGAGCGGCATTGCCGGGAGCCGGGTTTCAGGCTCGAGATCGCGCAAGCGGATCGCCGGCTGATCGAACAGCGGCAGCTTTTCGGCGGCACTCTTGCCGTCGAGCGCGCGGACCGCCCATAGAGCGTCGCGGCGGTTCAATCCAAGCGAGCGGAAAGCGTCGGCCTGTGCCAGTTTTTCGATCTCGTCGACGTTGAGGCCCGAGCGCAGCCAGACATCGCGCACGGATGCGTAGCCGTCGCCGCGTCGCAGCACAAAGGTCTCCATGCGCTCCTTCGACAGGCCCTTGACCTGGCGAAAACCCAGCCGGACGGCATGGCTGGTCCGGATGACGCCGCGCATCTGGGCATGGCGGTCAAGGATACGATCCGGATCGAAAGGCGATTTCTCCAAGGCGCAATCCCAGCCGGAAAAATTGACGTCGACGTCGCGGATCTCGACGCCGTGGTCATGCGCGTCGCGGACAAGCTGAGCCGGCTGGTAAAACCCCATCGGCTGGGAATTGAGGATCGCGGCACAGAACACGTCGGGATAGAAGGTCTTGAACCAGCAGGAGGCATAGACCAGCAGGGCGAAGGAGGCGGCGTGGCTTTCGGGAAAGCCGTATTCGCCAAAGCCTTCGATCTGTTTGAAGCAGCGCTCGGCGAAGTCTTTTTCGTAGCCCTTGGCGACCATGCCGTCGACCATTCTCTTGCGGTAATTGCCGATCGTGCCGGTGCGCTTGAACGTCGCCATGGCGCGGCGCAGTTCATCGGCCTCGCCCGGCCTGAAGCCGCCGGCGACGATGGCGATCTTCATCGCCTGCTCCTGGAACAACGGCACGCCCAGCGTCCTGCCGAGGATTTTTTCCAGTTCCGGCTTGGGGTATTCGGGTTTTTCCTTGCCTTGCCGGCGGCGCAGATAGGGATGGACCATGTCGCCCTGGATCGGGCCGGGCCGCACGATCGCCACCTCGATGACGAGATCGTAAAAGTTTTTCGGCCGCAGCCGCGGCAGCATCGACATCTGCGCGCGGGATTCGATCTGGAAGACGCCGATCGTGTCGGCGCGGCAGATCATGTCGTAGACACGCTTGTCCTCGGCAGGCAGAGTGGCCAGCACATAGGGTTGGCCGTAATCGTCCCGCGCCTCCGGATAATGATCCCGGAGCAGGGTGAAGGCGCGCTGCAGGCAGGTCAGCATGCCGAGCGCCAGCACGTCCACTTTAAGGATTTTCACCGCGTCGAGGTCGTCCTTGTCCCACTCGACCATCTTGCGCTCGTCCATCGCCGTCTTGACGATGGGCACGATCTCGTCGAGCCGGTCCCTGGTGATGACAAAACCGCCGACATGCTGCGACAAATGACGGGGAAAGCCCATGATCTCGTTGGCGCATTCGATCACGTGCCTTGTCGATGGATCGGTCTGATCGAGGCCGCCGGCTTTTGTCTCCTTTTCGCCGAGTTCCGAGGTCGACCAGCCCCAGATCGAACTGGACAGCGCGCTGCGGACGTCGTCCGACAGGCCCATCGCCTTGGCCACTTCGCGCATCGCCGAGCGGCCCCGGTAGCTGACGACGGCAGCGGCCAGCGCGGTGCGCTTGGTACTGTATTTGGAATAGATGTACTGGATGACCTCCTCGCGCTTTTCATGCTCGAAATCGACGTCGATGTCGGGCGGTTCGTTTCTTTCCTCGGAAATGAAGCGCTCGAAAAGCGTGTCGATCTTGTCCGGGCCAACTTCGGTGATGCCGATGCAGAAGCAGACGATCGAGTTGGCGGCGGAGCCGCGCCCCTGGCAGAGAATGTTCTGGCTGCGGGCGAATTTGACGATGTCGTGGACAGTCAGGAAATAGCGCGCGTAGTTCAGGCGCTCGATCAGGGCGAGCTCCTCCTCGATGCGTTGCGTCACAAAAGCGGGCACGCCCGAGGGGTAGCGGATGGCGGCCCCCTCCTTGGCCAGCCTTTCCAGCTCGGCCTGCGGCCCGAGGCCCGATTCCGTCGGCTCGTCGGGATAGTTGTATTGCAGATCACTGAGCGAGAAGGTCAGCTCGCCGGCAAAACGCAGCGTTTCCGCCAGCGCTTGCGGATGCCTGCGGAAAAGCCGTGCCATCTCCAGCGGCGGCTTTAAGTGACGCTCGGCATTGGCCGCCAGCTCCAGCCCCACCTCGGCGACGGGCACATTGAGGCGGATCGCCGTCAGCACGTCCTGCAGCGGGCGCCGTTCCGACGTATGGTAGAGCACGTCGTTGGTGGCCATCAGCGGGATGCCGGCCAGCTCGGCCATCGCCGCCGCCTGCTCGATACGGAAGCGGTCGTTACCGCGGTAATCCGGCGAAACCGCCAGCCTCAGGTTTTCGCCGAAGCGATCCCTGAGCCGGCTAATCAGTTCGAGGCCAGCTTCCGCGTCCGCCGACAGATCCGGCAGTATGGCCAGCGACAGGAGATCGCCCCATTCGAGAAGATCGCTCTGTTTGAGAAGCGCTGCGCCCTTTTCGTTCTCGTCGCGCAGATTGGCCTGCGTCAGCATGCGGCACAGATGACCCCAGCCCTTGCGGTCCTGCGGGTAGGCGAGGATGTCCGGCGTGCCGTCGCAAAAAACCAGGCGGCAGCCGGGATGATAGGAAACACCCTCCACCTTGGCCTGCTGCCAGGCGCGCACCACGCCCGCCACCGTGTTTCGGTCGGCGAGACCGATCGCCGAAAACCCCAGGAATTTTGCCGCGACCACCAGCTCCTCCGGTTTCGAGGCACCGCGCAGGAACGAGAAGTTCGACTGAATGCCGAATTCGGCATAGGGGATGGCCGTCAGCGCATTCATGCGAAGATCCCATGCATGAACCAGCGCGGCGGGACTTGAGAGGCGCCGTAAAGGCCCTGGCGATAGAGCCAGTAACGGCGGCCGTCGGCATCCTCGATGCGGAAATAATCCCGGGTCGGGGCATCTTCTCGTCCCGCCGCCCCTCGCCACCATTCCGGCGCGATGCGCTCCGGCCCTTCGGCGCGCGCGACCCGGTAGAGCGCGCGCCGCCAGCGGAAGTTCAAAGGCGGGCCTTCCGGCATTTCGGTGGCCGGCACCTCGATCGGCTCGGGCGCACGGAAAAGCCGGATCGGCCGTTCCGGCTGGAAGACGGTCGTGGGAGCGTCCTTCGCCTTGTCCGGCTGCTTCGGCGGCGAGGTTCTCTGCGGCACTTCCGCGAAGGGAAGGGTGGCGACGGCGCGCTCCGGCAGATGGCTCTCGACGGCGACCGGTTTCAAGACCGCACCTTCGCCGAGCCGGGCGCGGATGCGGTCGGCAAAAAGCGCGATATCGGCACCGTCGTCGCTCGTCTCGCCGGCAAGGTCGGCCTGCTGCATGTCGAAGGCGGCGGCGGTCAGCACCGAAAGGCGCACGAGATCGAAGCCATAGCCGGCGTCGATATCCTGTTCGAGCGCGGCAAGCCTTTCGTGGAACAATTTCTGGATCAGCCGCGGCTCGCGCAGAGGCCGCGAGGTGCCGACGGCGATGCGGCTGACGCCGCCATCGACGCGGAAAAGCAGCAGCGCCAGCCGCCTTGCGCCCTCGCCGCGACGCTCGAGGTCGCTCTTCAAGGTGGTCGCCAGCATGCCGGTCAGCCGCTCGATGTCCTCGGTCAGCATGATCGGCTCGGCAAGGTGACGCTCGACCGAAAGCGGTGCGACCGGCAGGCGCGGCGACACGGCCTCCTCGAGGCGGCCAAGCGCCTGGTCGAGACGCAAGAGCAGCGATGCGCCGAAGCGGCGGGCCAGCGGCGCGCGCGGTGCCGCCATGACGGCGCCCGCCGTGCGCAGGCCGACGCTTTCGAGGCTGGCGCGTACCTCCGGGTCGATGCGCAGCGCCGCCAGCGGCAAGGGCGCGAGAAGCGCTTCCTCCTTACCATCGGGCACGATGCGGTCGCCAGCAAACCGCGCCGCCGCCCAGGCAGCCCCAGGCGTGGCGGCAAGCTCGGCGCGGACATCGAAGCCCTGATGGAAAAAACGCGACAGGATATCGTCCAGCATCGAGCGTTCGCCGCCGAAAAGATGGGTGCAGCCGGTGACGTCGAGATAGAGGCCGTCGGTCCCGTCAAGCGCCACCAGCGGGGTATAGCGGTCGCACCAGTCGGCGAGGCCTTCGAGCAGGCGCCGGTCGGCCTCCGGATCGGCCTCCACGATGTCGATCGAGGGATGCATGGCGCGTGCGTCGGCTATGCCCATGCCGCGCTTCAGATTAAGCGCCTCGGCCCGCTCGTCGAGGGCGGCGATGCGCTGGGCGTTCCGGTCGCGGTGACTGATCACCAGCGGCAGGTGATCCGACGGCCGGGAACGCCAGGACCGCCCCAGACGCTGCCGCAGGATTCTCTCGGCGGCGAGATGCGGAAACCACAGGGATAGGATTCTTTGGCCGTTCTGGGGCCCATTCCTGAGACCTTCCTTGCTCGCCCCGTCTTTCTTCGAATATGCGTTCATCGGGGTTCCACTCCAGTGTGAATTTTCCGGGCAAGGCCGTGCGGCTCTTGCCGATGGCGACGGTGAAGGCGGGCCGGCCGATCGAGCCGGCGAGCGGCCCGGCAAGCGTCTTACGCGTTGCCGCCGGTGCCGCCGACAGGATGAGGCGGACGGGCGCTGCCGTCGGTTCGGGCTCGCCGGCCTGGCGCAGCAGGAACAGCGGCCGGCCCGCACTCTGCGCGCGGGCGTGCAGCCGCCGCGTCGCGGTGAGGTCAAACCGCTGCGGGCTGCCGCGGATTTCGAGGATGACGGCGGCCAGCGCCGTCATCCGGGCAGCCTCCTCGGCGATCCACAGCGCATCGAGCAGCCTTGGCGCCTCGGAAAACAGCAATTGCTCCGGCTCGATGCCGAAGAAGGCGTGAAGCCCCCTGGCATAGGGAAAGCCGGCCTCGCGGAAAACCTCTGATGTGCCGATCCACAGCACCGGCAATCGCGGCCCCTGGCTTAGGATCAGGCTGACGAGCGACAAGGCAAAACCGGCAACGACCCCGGCATCGCGGGTCGCGGCGCCATGAAACTCGCTCACCGCCGCCTTCGGCAGGCCGCCGCTCAGCGCAGCATCGAGGCGCTCGGCGCCGGTGCGCAAAAACGCATCGGGCGGCGCCACGGCGAGGCCGCGCCGGACAATGGTCAGATTCCGAGCGGGTGTCGGATGCCGAGAGGGTGTCAGACTCTGACGAGGGACATCCGCGTCAAACGACGAACTGGCCGGCGCCTCCAGGCGCTCGGGCAAGGTCCCTTCGATCTTCGCGATCTGGCGGCGCAGGGCAAAAACAGTCTCCCGCGCCACGGCGCTTGTCGCCATGACGGTCAGCTTCCACTCACAATTGTTCCCGTTATGTTCCTATAGATTCCAGAGGCCGCCCGAAGAGTCAAGCGGAGTCATGGGGAATTTATTCCCAGAAAGAGCAATCCGAGCTTTTCAAGGAAACCGCTCGGGAGCCTGGGGTTGATAAAAAGGGGGCGGCTTTTGACTCTAGCCTGAAGCCAATTCTGAGGCGACGCGTCTCAAATATTGGGCGGTAAAGTCGGCGATTTGATCGACTTCTTCATCGTCATATTTGCGAAAGCTAAAGCGGCTGAAGCTAGGGTCGATAGCTTGGAGGGTTTTTCGTAGGGGACCGCGAAAATTCCTCATTTGATGGTTCCCCTCATATGCCAATACGTCTGCGCATTGAAGCGGTGGGTGCCTAGTTTTTGAGCCGAAATTGAAAGTCGCCGATTTTCCCGGAAAATGCCGCTGGACTTGCTGGAACGCCTCAGTCGCCGCCGCGCTGTACTGGTTGGCTTCATGGACGAATGCGATGTTATCGTGGCCTTCCGATGCGAGTTTCTCCCACGTGCTGCGAAGGGCCCATTGCAGGCAGATGTAGTACCAGCCGCGTACCATGTCTTCCGGCTTGATGGCTAAGCTATGTTTGTGAGCCAAGACCTCGCTCAGTTTCCGCCTGTCGACGGCGGCGATAATGCCCCGAATGTAGTGGTTTTTGACTACCGGCAGGATGCGCTTGACGTGTCTATCTCGCTCTTCACGGGTCCACCCTTCGTACTCCCCATGCCTGTTATGGCAATCGACCGAGTGGTGAATTTTTATCGGCGCCTTCGCCACGATCCACTCGAGGGTCCAGATCTGCCAGTCTTCTTTTGAAGCCCAAACGGCGGATACGGAAAGAATTTGCGAGTCATGGTCAGTGCCAGATTCGTCTAGGTAGACCTCAATCACGACCACCAAACCTTCCCGAGGGGCAAGAAAGGTGTCGCGGAACTCTAGGACGCGCCTTCCACCATTTCCGTCGACTCATCGGCTCGAAATTTGTTCAGCACGGTACCACCTCCTCAGTGCGTACGCGAATTACGACACGCTGAATTTATTCCTGCTTATGATCCTGGGGCAAAGGCGGCAGCCCGACCATTTGCCGAGTTCGGCCTGAAAGCCTATATGCCGGGATCAAAGGACAAAGCATGGCTCGCATCTACCAAACACGCATCTGGCACGACCAGCTTTCGCCAACGATGGAGGAAATCGAGCTCCTGGCGCTGGAGGCCTATGCCCATCTGCCGGAGGACTTTCGCAAGTTGACCGGCGAGATCGTCATTCAGATCGCCGAATTCCCGACCGACGAGATCATGGACGACCTTTCGCTGGAAACGCCCTTCGACCTGCTCGGCCTGTTCGAGGGGCGCGGCATCGCCGAGCGCTGGAATCCGCAGACCGGCGAGGGGCCGAACCGCATCACCCTCTATCGTCGCGCCATCCTCGACTACTGGGCCGAGAACGAGGAAACGCTGGGCGACATCGTCACCCATGTGCTGATCCACGAGATCGGCCACCATTTCGGCCTGTCGGACGACGATATGGAGAAGATCGAAGAGGCAGCGGAGTGAGCGACCCCGCTCCTCGTCATCCTGGGGCGGAGCAAGGAGCGAAGCGACGCGGCGCAGACCCCAGGATCCATGCCGTGATAGTGATGCAGTGCGCCGGCGGTGCAGAACCGAACGCTCATCATCCCGTTCTGGGTAACGGGGCTATCCCGATCGGTGGTAGATCACACTAGACTAATCCTGATCCGCCGTGCCCTTCGGCAGAGGTAACGGCATGGATCCTAGGGTACTCCGCGACGTCGCTTCGCGACTGCTACGCCCTAGGATGACGAAGGACGAGCGCTTCAGCGAACCTCCCTACCAATCGCTGAGCTTGGTGTCGGGGCCGTATTCCTGGCCCTCGATGTCCTTCACCACGGCCTGGCCGCAGCGCATGGTCTTGGCTTCCTGGTCATAGGCATAGGTCGGCGAGCCGAACAGGTGCCAGCCCTTGTTCAACGCCGCCGTCACCTTGTGGCAGAAGCTGGAATCGTCCGGACCGGACAGAAAACGGTAGAGTTTCATTCTTCAATCCTGTCGTCAGTTGCGTTAGTCATGCGCGAACAGCGGCGGCCTTCGCCAGCAGTTTTTCGGCCTGCGCCAGATGCAGCCGCTCGACCATCTTGCCGTTCAGCGCAACTACCGCCCTACCGGTATTTTGGGCGAGCGCGAAGGCATCCTTGACCGCGCGCGCTTCGGCTATTGCTTCGGGCGACGGTGCAAAGGCGCGGTTCGCGGCTTCGATCTGAGCCGGATGGATCAGCGACTTGCCGTCAAAACCCATGGCGGCCGCTTCCGTGCACTCGCGCGCAAACCCGTCCATATCGCGAAAATCATTGAAGACGCCATCGAGCAGGTCGAGGCCGCCGGCACGCGCCGCGAGCACCATTTGCATCAGCCATGGCACGAGATAGCGCCGATCGGGCGTGGCGAGAATGCCGGTGTCTTTGACCAGGTCGTTCGTTCCGGCAACGAAACAAACCAGGCGCGAGGCCGGGTCGCGGCCGAGCTCGGCAATCGGCCCGATATTGAGCAGCGCCTTGGGCGTCTCGATCATCGCCCATAATTTGACCTCGTCCGCGATAAAATTGTCGTCTAGCACGTCGCCGGCCTCGAGGATGTCGCGCGGAGTGTCGACCTTGGACAGCAGGATGGCGTCGGGCGTGCATTTTGCCGCGGCCAGCAGATCGTCGGCGCCCCATTCGCTCGACAGCGCATTGATGCGCACCACCATTTCGCAGCGCCGGTTGGAACGGCCGGCGAAAATCGCCGCCAGTTTTTCGCGCGCGGAAAGCTTGTCGACCGGGGCGACGGCGTCCTCGAGATCGATGACGACGGCATCGCAGGTCAGCGGCGGAATCTTGGCCAGCGCCTTGTCGTTCGAGGCCGGAACGTAAAGCACCGAGCGGCGCGGGCGGTAGCTTTCGGTGATCATGTTCGATCTATGCCGCCTGCAGCCAGCCGAGGCAAGCCGTGCATAAAAACTGCACGTAATTTCGGAAAATCTCCTCGTCTGCGCCCCGCTTGCCACCCGGCAGAATGCGACAAGGGCGGCATGCAAGAGCAAACGAACTCCCGTTGGTCCGTGCCGTACCGGCTTCGCCGCGAAAGCTGGTGGCTCGTCGATCCGCCCCAGACTTTGGCAACCCTCCTCCCTTTCGTCCGCAAATCCCTGCCCACCGGCCGCATCAAAGCCGCCGAGAAAGCCCGATCATGACAGTATTCCTCTCGGCGGCGCCGAGCTATTGCAGCCGCTTCGGCGTTGCCGTCCTGCTCGTCGCGTTGGCCGATTTCTTCTTCTATGGCCAACCGGCGGGCATCACGCTTTTCCTGTTCGGCGTTGCGATTGCCGCGGCGAGCATGGCTCTCCGTCCTCTCGGCGTCTTCAACGATGGCAAGTTCTTGTTCAAGCCGGTTGCGCTGCTTGTGGGGCTGCTGCCGCTTGTGGAAAATGTCAGCGCACTGTCCGTCTCCATTGCGCTGGCGGCGATGGCCGTCTTCGTGCTTTCGCTGGGAGGGCGATTGCGACACGGGCTTGCCCGCGTTGCCGGCCAGCTTTTGACCTTCCTGCTCGCAGCGCCTTTTCGGTTCATCCGCGATTTCTTCCGCTGGCGCAAGGCGGCGCGGCGGCTTGGCCGACGACGCATGCGCCTTGCGGCGATCGCCGTCTGGGTCATGCCGCTGAGCCTCGGCGCAGTGTTTCTCGCGCTGTTCGGCGCCGCCAATCCGGTCATTGAATATTGGTTCTCGCTGATCGACCTGATGGCACTGCTCGACCTCGTCCAGCTGCCACGTCTCGCCTTCTGGCTGTTCGTGCTTGCCTGCGTCTGGGCATTTCTGCAGCCGCGCCTGCCGCGCTTTCTCCGCCGCCGCAGGGTGTCGCCAGCCAGCGCACCGGCGACGCCGGCCACCAGGACCACCATCGAGGACATCGTCTTCGGCAAGGCCGCTATCCTCCGCGCGCTCGTCGTCTTCAACATCCTGTTCGCGGTGCAGAGCGCACTCGACGCCACCTATCTGTGGGGCGGCATCGCGCTTCCAGACCGGCTGACCTATGCCGCCTACGCGCATCGCGGCGCCTATCCGCTGATCGTCACGGCGCTGCTGGCCGCCGGCTTCGTGCTGGCGGCGCTGCGGCCGGGAAGTGCGACCTCCGGCGATCCGCTCATCCGCCGGCTGGTTTATGCCTGGGTGGCGCAGAACATCCTCCTGGTGGTCTCGTCGATCCTGCGGCTCGATCTCTATGTCGGTATCTATGCGCTGACCTATTGGCGTGTCGCTGCGTTCGTCTGGATGGGGCTGGTGGCGGCGGGCCTTGTCCTGATCATAGCCCGCATCGCGCGCGAAAAGTCCAACGAATGGCTGTTTGCCGCCAATCTTCTGACGCTATCGGCGACGCTCTATGCCTGCTCGTTCATCAACTTTGCCGCGCTGATCGCCAACTACAATGTCGACCATTGCTTCGAAATGACCGGCCAAGGCACCCAGCTCGACGTCTGGTACCTGCGCTCGCTCGGGCCCGGCGCCTTGCCAGCGCTCGATCGCTTCGTCCAGCACCAGAGCAGGACGGTTTCCGCGGAGGATGCCTCCATCCGCGAACTCGCCGGCTGGTATGCACAGGACGAAGCACGCTTCCGCGCCGGCCAGGAAAACTGGCGGGGCTGGAGCTTTCGTGACTGGCGGCTCAACCGCGCCCTCGACAGGCGTGGCCCGTTCGTGGTTCCTCCGATGTCCGAACCCTTCATGCCGGGCCGCTGATTTGATGCCGAACCACATACTGGTCGCCGACGACGACCCGCACATTCGCGAAATCATCTGCTTCGCGCTGGAAAAGGCCGGCATGAAAACGCTGGCGGTGCCGGACGGCGCGGCTGCCCTGCAGGCGATAGAGCGCCATGCGCCCGATCTCGTCGTGCTCGACATCGGCATGCCGGAAATGGACGGGCTGGAAGTGTGCCGGCGGCTGCGCCACACATCCGACCTGCCGGTGCTGTTCCTGTCCGCGCGGGATGAAGAGATCGACCGCGTGCTCGGGCTGGAGATGGGCGGCGATGATTATGTCACCAAGCCGTTCAGCCCGCGCGAGCTGGTCGCCCGCGTCAACGTCATCCTGCGCCGCTCCCGGCCCACGCCGGAACCAGCCGACGACCGGCAATTCTCGCATGGCAGACTGTTGCTGGTTCCGGCAAGCCATACAGCCAGCTTCGACGGCAAGCCGCTGGCGCTGACGTCGATCGAATTCGCGATTCTGAAAGGCTTTTTGGCGCGGCCGGCGCATGTGCTTGGCCGCGACATGGTGATGGCCAACGCCTATGCGGCCAATATCCATGTCGCAGACCGCACCGTCGACAGCCATATCCGCAATATCCGCGCCAAGCTGGCGGCCGTCGGCTGCGTCGACGCGATCGAGACCGTGCACGGCGTCGGTTTTCGGCTGGGCGGATGCGGCGCGTGAGCGCCCAAGAACTGATTGGCAGCAAATGGCGGCCTCGCCTCGCCACGGTCGTCATCGCCATCCTGATCATGGTGATGGCGCTGCCGCTGGCCGGCCTGTTTTTCTTCCGGCTCTACGAGAACCAGCTGATCAGGCAGACCGAGGCCGAGCTGATCGCCCAAGGCGCCGCCCTTGGCGCGATCTATGCGCAAGAGGTTCGCGAGGCCGGCCTTGCCCCGGAAAAGCTAGGCGCACCCGTGCCTTCACCCAACACCAGCGATCGGGCCTCTCCCTACCAGCCGATCGAACCGGGCCTCGATCTTGCGTCCGACGGGATCCTGCCGACCCGGCCCGCGGCCACCGCGGCCAGCGCCGATCCCGCCTTCGCGGCAATCGGCGCACGCCTGTCGGGCATTCTTGCCGAGACGCAGAAGACCACGCTCGCCGGCTTCCGGCTGCTCGATCCCAGAGGCGTGGTCATCGCCGGCCGTGAGGAGGCCGGCCTGTCGCTCGCGGCTGTCGAAGAGGTTCGCGCAGCGCTTGCCGGCCGCTACGCCAGCGCGCTCAGGCTGCGGGTTCCCGACCAGCCGTCGCCGCCGCTCTATTCGGTCAGCCGCGGCACCAAGGTTCGCGTCTTCGTGGCCATGCCGGTTGCGGTCTCCGGCAAGGTCGCCGGCGTCGTCTATCTGTCGCGGACGCCGAACAACATCGTCAAGCATCTCTATGGCGAGCGCGGCAAGGTGGCGCTGGCGGCAATCGCCATCCTCGGCGGCGCGCTGCTGATCGGGCTGGTCTTCCTGCGCGCCGTCAGCCGTCCGATCTATGCGCTGATGGAACGCACGAAACGCATCGCCGCCGGCGACCGCGCGGCGATCAGGCCGCTCGATCACCACGGCACGCGCGAAATGGGTGAACTCTCTGCTGCTTTCCTCGACATGGCCGAAAAGCTGCACGCACGCTCCGACGGCATCCAGACCTTTGCCACCCACGTCTCGCACGAGCTCAAATCGCCGCTGACGGCGATCCAGGGGGCCGCCGAACTGCTGCGCGATTCGGGCAGCGCGATGGACGAGGCCGAGCGGCGGCGGTTTTCGGACAATATCGTCACCGATGCCGGCCGGCTCAACCTTCTGGTGCGCCGCCTGCTCGACCTGGCGCGCGCCGAAAATCTCGAGCCGAGCGGCGAAAGCACGTCGCTCGGTGCTGCGCTGGCGCTGCTGCCGGCCGAGGACAGGCTGGCGATGCGCCTCGAGGCCGGCAGCGATATCGGCCTGCGCATCTCGGCCGAGAACGCGGCAATCGTGCTGGCCAATCTCATCGACAATTCGGCGCGGCATGGCGCAACGCTCGTTTCCGTTGCGGCGGCGAGCGCGGACGGCAAGGCGACGATCCAGGTGAGCGACGACGGCGCCGGCATTTCGCCCAGCAACCAGGCTCGCATCTTCGAGCCGTTTTTCACCACGCGCCGCGATTCAGGCGGCACCGGTATGGGCCTCGGCATCGTGCTGGCCCTCCTGAAAGCGCATGATGGCACGATCCGGCTGGTTGACTCAGCGAGCGGCACGCGCTTTGAGATCATCCTGCCGGCGGCGTGACTCGGCGGTTCAGATCGGAAGGGCCAAAAGGTGCATTATGACATCGTCATCATCGGCGGAGCCATCGTCGGCTCCTCGGTCGCCTATTATCTGCGCGAGGAAGGGTTTTCGGGCTCGATCGCGCTTGTCGAGCGCGACCCGCAATTTTCCCGCGCCGCGACCACGCTGTCCTGCGCCTCCATCCGCCAGCAGTTCTCGATCCCGGAAAACATCCGGCTGTCGCAATTCACGCTGAAACTGTTCCGGCGGCTCAGGGAAGAGTTTGGCGCGGACGCCGATATCGGCTTTCGCGAAGGCGGCTATCTTATCCTTGCCGGCGAAAACGGGCTGCCGATCCTCAAGGCCAACCACGAGGCGCAGATGGCCGAGGGCGCCGACATCGTGCTTGAGGATGCGGAGGCGCTTGTCCGCCGGTTTCCATGGCTGTCGGCCGAGGGCATCACCGCCGGCGCCTATGGCCGCAGCGGCGAAGGCTGGTTCGATGCGCATGCGATGCTGATGCTGTTCCGCAAGGCGCTGCGGGGCGAAAACATCGATTTCATCACCGCCGATGTGACCGGCATCGAGCGCCAGGGCGACCGCGTCGCCAGCGTCAGCCTCGACAATGGCGAGCGGCTCGAGGCCGGCACCGTTATCAACGCCGCCGGGCCGAATGCCGGCAAGGTGGCTGATATGGCCGGGCTGGCGCTGCCGGTGGAGCCGCGCAAGCGCAACGTCTTCGTCTTCGAGGCACGCGAAAAATACGCCGACATGCCGCTGCTGGTCGATCCCTCAGGCATCTATGTCCGGCCGGAGGGCTCGGTCTACATCACCGGCGGTGCCGAGCCGGAAGAGGGCGACGGTCCTGCCGACCCCGGTGATTTCGAGCCCGACTGGCCGCTGTTCGAAGAGGTGATCTGGCCGGTGCTGGCCACCCGCATTCCCGCCTTCGAGGCGATCAAGCCGACACGTGCCTGGGCCGGCCATTACGACTACAACACGCTCGACCAGAATGCGGTGATCGGCCCGCATCCTGAGGTGAAGAATTTCCTCTTCGCCAACGGCTTTTCCGGCCACGGCCTGCAGCAGGCGCCGGCCGTCGGCAAGGCGCTGGCCGAACTGATCGTGCATGGCGGCTATCGCACGGTGGATTGCTCGGCGTTCGGGTATAGCCGGATCGCCGATGGGCGGCCGTTTCGGGAATTGAATGTAATTTAACGCTAGCCCGAAGGGATGCTACCGTTGCTTGGTGGATTAAGCCGCCGCCAAGCCGTCCGTACCAAGATACGCCTGAAGCCAGCCCAGCACCTGGGCCCAGCCTTCGGCATGCTTCGTCGCGGCAGCAGCGAGGCCGGCGAAGCCGCCATGGCAGATGGTGACGCGTGTGCCGCCGGCGATCGGCTCCAGCAGCCAGGCGACTTTGGTTTGGCGGCGGCCAAGCGTCGGATGGTCCCAGCCGTATCTCCGCGTCTGCACGATTCGGCGCGGCTCTTCGATCTCCAGGAATTCGCCGCTGGCGGGCAGGTGTCTGCCGGCCGCCGTCTCGACGGTGACGCTCCAGCGGCCGCCGACGTGGAGGTCGGCCGTCCATCCGGTCATCCGGTAGGTCGTGGCGGACCCCCACCAGCGCTCGACCTCGCGTGTAACGAGCGCGTCAAAGATCCGCTCGGGCGGCGCGCAAACATCGGCGCTCGCCATAACGGCCTTGCCATTCGTCATGCTGTGCACCGCGGCACTGTACATCGCTGTCTCCAGAAACGTTTCGCTATCGAAACAACCTCAAGCCTTCGACGCCGGGCGCGACAGGCCTTTGCCGGTTTCGAGCAGGCTCTTCAGGCTGGACAGGATGAGCGGCCAGCCGTTCGCCACATGGCCAAGCAGCTTGTGCGGTCCATCGGCTTCGTGTGTGATGGCGAGCTTCACCATCTCGCCCTCCTGCTCGATGGCGAAGGTGCAGCGTGTGTAGCCGTCCGCCTTGATCTCGGGCATGAACTCGTTGCGCCATTTGAGCACGATGCGCTTGGGTGGATCGATCTCGAGGACCTCGCCGTTGTCGGTGACGCGGCCGTCGGTGTAAACCATCTTCCACGCCGAACCTTGTTTCCAGTCGCTTAGCATCTGGGCGCCGAGGAAATATTGCCGCTGGAACTCCGGCTCGGTCAGCGCTTGCCAGAGTTTTTCGGGCGAGGTGCGGATGTAGGTGACATAAACGAAAATGTTGCTCATCAGTCTTCCCTTTCGAGGCGTTTCTTCAAATCGCTGAGGGCGCCCAGTCGCCCCCGCTCGAATTTGCCGATCCAGCGTTCGGCGATCTCGTTGATGGGAACCGGATTCAGATAATGTTGCTTCTCGCGTCCCTGGCGGATGGTGGTGACGAGGTTTGCTTCTTCCAGGATCGCCAGATGCTTGGTCACCGCCTGGCGCGTCATGTCCATCTCACCGCACAGCGCGTTCAGCGTCTGCCCGTTCCTTGCATGAAGGCTGTCCAGTAATCGCCGACGTGTCGGGTCGGCCAAGGCGCGAAAGACGGCATCCATGCTCATGACCCTAATATGCAACCATATGGTTGCATGTCAAGAGGCAGAACCTTGGCCGAGGATGCGCAGGTTGAGGTCGCTGAAAGTGGATTTCAGCGCTTGCGGCCGAACCAGAATGCGTTGGGCATGCGCTCCATGCCGATACGCTCATAGAAGCCGACGGCGTCGGGCATGGAGATCAGGCTGATGGCGACGGACGGTCCGAGTTGCCGGCGTGCCTCATCCATCAGGCCCTTGCCGATACCCAGCCCTTGCGCCGATGCAGAAACGGCGAGCTCGGAGATATAGCAGACCCAGGAAAAGTCGGTGATGCCGCGAGCGACACCGACCAGCGGCTTGCCTTCTGTGTCGAGACGCGCGGTGAGCACCAAATTGGCCGCTGACAACATCGCCTTCAATCGAGTGTTGTCATCGACGGGCCGTGTCTCGCCGAGGCCGGATTCCACCAGCACGCGGCGGAACTCGGCGGTGCCGAGGTCCGGTTCGCTGGCGTAGAGGACCGTGGATCGCGTTGTCATGTCGATAAAAGTGCACCATGGGCCGGTGGTTTTGAAGCGTTTTGTGTTTCGATCGACGACGGAAGTCCAGAAACAGCCGCCTTTTATTTGCCCGCGGCTTTGTGTAAACCGGGCGCCAGCAATTCCCCGCAACGAGAAGAAGACGGGCAAGAACCATGGAAAAATTCACCAAGCTCACCGGCGTCGCCGCGCCGATGCCGATCGTCAATGTCGACACCGACATGATCATCCCCAAGGATTATCTCAAGACGATCAAGCGCACCGGGCTCGGCACCGGCTTGTTCGCCGAAATGCGCTACAAGGACGACGATTCGGAAAACCCGGACTTCGTGCTCAACAAGCCGGCCTACCGCAAGGCGCAGATCCTGGTCGCCGGCGACAATTTCGGCTGCGGTTCGAGCCGGGAACATGCACCGTGGGCGCTGCTCGATTTCGGCATCCGCTGCGTCATCTCGACCTCGTTCGCCGACATTTTCTACAACAACTGCTTCAAGAACGGCATCCTGCCGATCACCGTCAGCGCTGAAGACCTGGAGAAGCTGATGGACGATGCGTCGCGCGGTTCCAACGCGACGCTGTCGGTCGATCTCGAGACCAAGGAAATCCGCGGGCCGGACGGCGGCGTGGTCAAGTTCGACCTCGACGAGTTCAAGCGCCACTGCCTGCTCAACGGGCTCGACGATATCGGTCTGACCATGGAGAAGGCTGGCGCCATCGCTTCGTTCGAGAAGAAGAATGCTGCTGAGCGCCCCTGGGCCTGAGCGGTACGATGACCTGGCCGCGACAGACCGGATTCGTGGCGGCTGAACGGAGGGGACAGTCATGACACGTTCGCTTCTTGCAGGGGCCTGCGCGCTGGCGTGGATTCTGATGCCAGTGGCAGGCGCGCATGCACAGACCGATATGGTGCTCGTGCCGGCTGACGATGCGTCCGGCGGGGCCGACCAGGGCGCGTTGAGCAATGCGGCCCTAGCCGACAATGACAAACAGGCGCCGATCCCGTTCGAGGGTGGCCAGCTGACCATCACCCAGGAGGAAGAGTACGGGGAACGGGTGCTCGCCTTCGACGGCAAGGAACTGGCGCGCAATTACGACGTCTTCTTCGACAAGGTCGTCGAGGTCGGCGGTGTCAAGGTGGCGCTGGTCGATGTCGGCGACGGCGGCAATCAATGCGGCCCGGCCAAGGTGATCGTGTGGAAGCCGGAAGGCGGCACGATCCAGACGACCACGGTCGAGCAGGATGAATGCGGCGCACCACCGGCCGCGATCTCCGACAGCGCCATCTATTTCGTACCCTATCTTTTGCCGGGCGATTCCAAGCCGGCGCTGCAATGGTCGCCGACGGACGGGCTGACGACGTCCGGTAATCTGACCTACATGCCGGAGCCGGGCACGGAGTGGAAAGACGTCGATCCGTCGAAATACGATAACATCATTGATGCCTTTCACAACGAGGCCGTCTACAGGCTAGCCGAGACGCTGCTCGGCAAGGACATGCCCGACATGGCGACCAGCCTGCTGGTCGGCGGCGGTACTGAGGAGACCGCTTCGGGCGCCTTTTTTGCCAGCGGCTGCGTGCCGCATGATTGCGGCGGCAATGACGGTTTCATGGCCGTCGACCCGGTCAACCATAAGCTCTATTTCGCCCGCCGCGGCGACAAGCCCGAGCCGGACGCGTGGCCGGCGGTGAGTACATGGCCGGCCGACGTCAAGGAAGCGCTGGACAAGGCGCTGGGGTCGGCCAATTAAGGTTTCGACAAGGGGTCGCAACTGCGCATTCGTCATCCTCGGGCTTGACCCGAGGATCCTTGCTGCGACCGTTGTCGGAAGGCGGCTGAGCAGAAATTCTGCACCGTGGCAAAGCCCGTGATGTCTCGGCATGGATCCTATGGTCTACGCTGCGTCGATACGCTCCTTGCTCCGCCATAGGATGACGACGGGATAGATGCTCCGGCCAATCTCCGAGGTTTTCGTCTTGCCGCCTCGTGACAACAATTTGCCTAGCTTGGCTCATGACCCGCCCGGCCCCCCTCTGCTAGACGACGCTCAGCAACCCAGCGAGGCCGCCCCATGCGAAAACTGATCTCCACCGGTTCGCCCTTCGAGAAGACCGCCGGCTATTCGCGTGCCGTGGTGCAGGGCGACTGGTGTTTCGTCTCCGGAACGACCGGTTACGACTATGCCACTATGACGATGCCCGAGACGGTCGAGGCGCAGACCCGTAATTGCCTCGCTACCATCGCCAAGGCATTGCAAGACGGCGGCTTCGAAATGGCCGATGTGGTGCGGGCACATTACTATATCACCGATGCGGCTTTCGTGGATGTGGTGTTCCCGATCCTCGGCGAGGCCTTTGGCGAGATCAGGCCGGCGGCAACGATGATCGTGTGCCAGCTCAACAAGCCGGAGATGAAGATCGAGATCGAGGTGACGGCGCTGCGGCGCACAGCCTGATGCCTGTCACGGTTGCGACAACGACACGGTTAGCACGAGGATCGGCCCATGGTGAAGGTCAGGCGCATCGTTGCAAACATAGACACGCAGGATATCGCGGCGGCAAAACCCTTCTATCAGGATGTGCTCGGCCTCGATCTCAAGATGGATATGGGCTGGATCGCTACCTACGGCTCGCAAGAGACGATGTCCGTGCAGGTCAGTTTCATGGCCGAAGGAGGGTCAGGAACGCCGGTGCCGGACATCTCTATCGAAATCGACGACGTCGATGCCGCGCTTGAAAGCATGAGGACGGCCGGCTTTGCCATCGAATACGGTCCGGCGGACGAACCCTGGGGCGTGCGGCGCTTCTTCGTACGCGACCCGTTCGGCAGGCTGGTCAATATCCTTTCGCATCTGTAGGCGTTTTGGCTTGAGCATCGGATTCTCCCAAAACCGGTTTCCACTTTTGGGTCCGATGCTCTGAACCGCAGGCTTGCGCGCCGGCTGCTTGGCGTTTAGCAAGGCCGCGTTCATGCGCTAAACAATCGGGACGGTTCTCATGGCTTCGAAAAATCTTCTCCTGCTTGCCGGCGACGGCATCGGCCCCGAGGCGATGGCCGAGTTGAAGAAGCTGATCGCCGCCATGAACGACAGGCTTGGCAGCGATTTCGTCACCGATGAGGGCCTTGTCGGCGGCTGCGCCTATGACGCGCATGGCGCGGCGATCTCCGATGCCGACATGGCCAAGGCTATGGCCGCGGACGCAGTGCTGTTCGGCGCCGTCGGCGGACCGAAATGGGATGCGGTGCCTTACGAGGTGCGCCCGGAGGCGGGTCTGCTGCGGCTCCGCAAGGACATGGAGCTGTTTGCCAATCTAAGGCCGGCAATCTGCTATCCGGCGCTGGCGGCGTCCTCCTCGCTCAAGCAGGAGGTGGTCGAAGGGCTCGATATCCTCATCGTGCGCGAGCTCACCGGCGGCGTCTATTTCGGCGAGCCGAAGCAGATCATCGATCTCGGCAACGGCCAGAAGCGCGGCATCGATACTCAAGTTTACGACACGTTCGAGATCGAGCGCATTTCGGGCGTTGCCTTCGAGTTGGCACGCACGCGCAAGAACCACGTCACCTCGATGGAAAAGCGCAATGTGATGAAATCTGGCGTGCTGTGGAACGAGGTCGTCACCCAGACGCACAAGGCGCGCTATGCCGACGTCAAGCTCGATCACATGTTGGCCGATGCCGGCGGAATGCAGCTGGTGCGCTGGCCGAAGCAGTTCGACGTCATCGTCACCGACAATCTGTTCGGCGACATGCTGTCCGACATCGCCGCCATGCTGACCGGCTCGATCGGCATGCTGCCGTCGGCTTCGCTCGGCGCGCCGGATGCGAAGACAAAACAGCGCAAGGCGCTCTACGAGCCGGTGCACGGCTCGGCGCCCGACATCGCCGGCAAGGGCATCGCCAATCCGATCGCCATGATCGCCTCATTCGCCATGTGCATGCGCTATTCCTTCGGCATGGTTGAAGAGGCCGACCGGCTGGAAGGCGCGATCGCCGCCGTTCTCGACCAGGGCTTGCGCACCAGGGATATTCATTCGCCGGGGATGACCGAGGTCGGCACCGCTGAGATGGGCGACGCGATCATCGCCAAGTTCCTGGGCTGATCCTGTGTCGGTCGACGTCCGCTGGGCGACGACCGGGGATGCCGCGGCACTCGCCGCCATGCTTTGCGAAATGGCGGTGCATTACCGGCAGCCGCCACTCGACGCCAGCCAAGCTTTGTCGGCGGCGCAGAAATGGCTTGGCGACGAAAGTCCGGCCTATCCGCATTTTGCGCTCGCCTTTGTCGATGGTGAAGTTTGCGGGCTGGCCTCGGTTGCGATCGCGCATCCCGGCATCGATCTCGAGCGGCTGCTGTTCCTCAAGGACCTATTCGTACGCGATGATGCCCGCAATGGCGGTGTCGGTCGAGCGCTGATGGCATTCCTTGCCGGCCATTGCCTGCGCGAAGGCATCGGCCGCATCGACCTGACCACCGAGGACTGGAACGAGCGTGCGCTGCGCTTCTACGTCGGACTCGGCGCGGAGCGCCAGGGTCGGAAGGTCTTCCTCAGGCTTTCGAGCGAGACGCTGAAGGCGATCGCTAAACCCTGACGCCCGCCGGCACCGGCCCCCAAGGGTTTTCACTGACCTTGGATGGGATAAGCCCAAGCGCCAACAGACCCAGCGTGTTGAAGCCGGGAACGAAGTACAGCAAAACGAACCAGCCGCTCAGGCCGATGTCATGCAGGCGTCGTACCATAAGGGCAAACCACGGCAGGACAGTCAATAGCAGGAACACGAAGGCTGGCGCATAACCCAAAGCTCCAAATTCCAGGTCGCCTCTGACAGCTGTGATCGCTGCATTGATGAGGACGCCGAACGCAAGAAGCGCGAAGAACACGATCAGCGTGAGCAGAAAAAAGCCCCAAAATTCCTTGCGGCGGGCGCGGCCGGTGAAGCTGACATGTCTCACTTTGAATGCGCGCCAGAAATAAGCCCATAATCCGGTGGATTGGGCAGGTTCAACGCCGTTGGGAATGAGGCTGCGGGATTCGGCAGCCCTTGGCCTTCCTGCAATGACGGCGCGCGCAGTCCCATCGTCCGGCTGGAACTCGACGGGTGCGCCTCTGACCAACGCCACGCCGGGACTCAGATCCTCATGCCCGACGATGTAACGCTTGCCGTCGGCTCCATTGATGTATCCGAAACCCTGATCCTGGTCATAATGATAAATCGCGCCGCGCATTGCTTGCCCCCAAATACTGTGCCGTACGGATACTATCCAAGGTTGTTTCCAATTGCAATATGCACGCATCACATGTGCGAATGGAGCGGCTGCTAGGCACGGCGCCGGCTAAACCCTGACGCCTGCCGGCACCGGACCCCACTGGTTTTCACGCGGCTGGGTCGGGATCAGCGCAAAGATCAGGATGATCACGATGCCGAAGGTCGGGATCAGGAAAAGCAGGAAGAGCCAGCCGGTCAGGCCGATGTCGTGCAGGCGACGCACGTTCAGCCCGAACCATGGCAGGGCTGTCGCCAGCAGGAAGAGGCCGAAAAGGCCGACCGTTACTGCCGGCAGTTCACTGTTGTCGAGATTGCCCATGGCGTCATCGATGAAGACGCCGAGTCCTATGACCACGATCAGCGCGATCGTCCAGAACAGGCAATAGCCCCAATATTCCTTGCGGCGGGCACGGCCGGCGAAGTTGAAGTAATTCTCGGTCAGACCCAGCCAGAAATAGTTCCACAGGCCGGCGGATTCGGCCGGACTTTGTTCAGCGGAACGGCCGAAATGTTGCGGCTGACGTGCCGCTGGCGCATTGCCGGCCTGAGATGGCACGGCGGTTGCAGTGGAGGCGTCGGCAGGCGCACTGCGAGGTTGGACGCGGATCGAAAAAACATCGCGTGCCCGTCCGCCAGCCGGCTGGAATTCGACGGTCGTACCTCCGGCAACCGATGCTTCGCGGCGCAAATCTTCGCGCGCCAAAGTGTAGCGGTTGCCGTCGGCTCCGGTGATGAAACCAAAACCCTGGTCTTCGTCGTAATGAAGAACTTCGCCGCGCATGTCCTGCCCACCCCCATTTCCCCGCCCCAGACTGTGCAAAGTTCCGGCAGACCGCAAGGGGCGTGCGGAAATGGAGAGTGCTGGCTATTTACCCCGGCCGTTTCTTCGATTTCTTGTGTTTCGCAGGTCCGCCTTCGAACTTCGCCTTGGCCGGTTTCCCGGCCCAGGGCTTCGCCTCGAATGCCGGGCGCTGGTCGGCCGGTGCGCGCTTCTCGAATTTGGGCGCGTGCTGATCGAAGGTGCGCTTGCCGCGATGCGGCTTCTTGTCGGGCCGCGGTTCCTGATAGCCGGCTCGCGACAAATCCGGCGTAGCGTCCAGCCGCTTGACCGCAATGTTGCCCTGCAGCTTGCGGTCGGGACCGATCGCAGCGAGGAAGCGCTCGGCCCAGTCCGCCGCGATCTGCACGAAGGTTTCCTCCGGCTGCATCTTGATCGCGCCTATCTCGCGCTTGGAAATGCCGCCTGTCCGGCACAGCATCGGGATCAGCCAGCGCGGCTCGGCGTTCTGCCGGCGTCCGACCGACAGCGAGAACCAGACGCTGTCGCCGAAATCGTCGCGGCGGCTCGCTGCCTCGTCGCGGCGGGCGGCTCTGTCGCCAGCGGGTCTGTCGCCGGACGGCGTGAACGGAGCGACGTCCAAGAGATCCTCGGGCGCCGAGCGGCTGGAGCGGCAGAGACGCACGAAGGCCGCCGCCACCAGTTCGGCGCCACGTTGGTCGAGAAGCGCGTTGACGAAGCCGCGCTCATCGTCCGTCACCGGCTCGCTGAAGACCGGGGCGGCGAGGATGCGTTCGTCGTCGCGGCGCAAGACGTCGTCGGCCGAAGGCGGGCTCGCCCACGTCGCCGCAAGGCCGGCGCTTTGCAGCAGGCGTTCGGTGCGCCTGCGGGCATTGTTGGGCACGATCAGCGCGCTGACGCCCTTGCGTCCTGCCCGTCCCGTCCGCCCGCTTCGGTGCAGGAGCGTCTCCGGGTTGGTCGGCAAGTCGGCGTGGATGACCAGCTCGAGGTTGGGCAGGTCGATGCCGCGTGCCGCGACGTCGGTGGCGATGCAGACTTTTGCGCGGCCGTCGCGCATCGCCTGCAGCGCGTGGCTGCGCTCGTTCTGGCTAAGCTCGCCGGACAGCGCCACGACGGAAAAGTTGCGGTTGTTGAAGCGCGCCGTCAGATGGTTGACGGCGGCGCGGGTGTTGCAGAACACCAGCGCGTTCTTGGCTTCGTAAAAGCGCAGCACGTTGATGATGGCGTTTTCGCGATCCGCCTGGGCGACGCTCAGCGCGCGGTATTCGATGTCGAGATGTTGTTTCTCCTCGCCACCAGCCGAGATGCGTACCGCATCGCGCTGGTAGCCCTTGGCCAGCGTGGCGATGGAGCGCGGCACAGTGGCGGAAAACATCAGCGTGCGGCGATCGGCAGGGGCAGCATCGAGGATGAATTCCAGATCCTCGCGAAAGCCGAGGTCGAGCATCTCGTCGGCTTCGTCGAGCACCACTGCCTTAAGCGCCGACATGTCGAGCGAGTTGCGGGTGATGTGGTCGCGCAGGCGGCCGGGCGTGCCGACGACGATGTGGGCACCGCGTTCCAGCGTGCGCCGCTCGGTGCGCATGTCCATGCCGCCGACGCAGGAGGCTATCGCTGCCCCGGTCAGTTCGTAAAGCCATTCCAACTCGCGCGTCACCTGCAGGGCCAGCTCCCGCGTCGGCGCCACGGCAAGCGCCAAGGGTGCCGCCGCGTGGGAAAAGCGCTCCGCGCCATCGAGAAGGGTCGGCGCCAAAGCCAGACCGAAGGCGACGGTCTTGCCGGAGCCGGTCTGGGCCGAAACCAGCGCATCGGCCTGGCCAAGCTCGAGAACCGCTTTCTGCACCGGCGTCAGCTCGACATAGCCGCGTTTTTCCAGCGCCTTTGCCAGCGCGGGAACAATAGCTTCGAAATTGGACATCTTGCTCTTTCGAAATTCGGATTCTTAAATACCCGGCGACGGGTAAATGTCGGCAAGCGCCACGGACGGGCGCCACGAGCCAGACGATACCCGTTCGTACTTGGTGCCGATGTCATTGTACAGGGCGGGCGGGTCGGCCTGGTTGCGATTGACTCTGGACGCAAACCGCGTAAAAGCCGGCACCGAACGGGATAGTTTCGATGCGCGGCCTTCTGATGGCGCTCCTTGCATTCGACATCCCCGGCCCCAATGCGAACCATTGGGCCGGGTGCGTCGGTGCGTCTCCTCGTTCCAGCAAACCCACGTTGTTGCTCAAAAAAACCGGCAAAACGACCACCAAAACGGTCTGATTCCCTTGGCCTAACCACCCTCTCCCGGGTCCGGCCCGGGGGTTGAAACCCGCATCGGCCGGCGGGTTTTCTCCAGAAACCGAGCGGAGAGGGACAGGAGATTTCGATGAGTTTCAAGGTTGCGATCGTCGGCGCCACGGGCAATGTGGGCCGGGAAATGCTCAACATACTGGAGGAACGCGGCTTTCCGGTGAGCGAGGTGGTGGCGCTGGCCTCGCGGCGCAGCCAGGGCACGGAAGTGTCGTTCGGCGACCGCACGCTGAAGGTCAGGGCGCTCGACCAATATGATTTTTCAGACACCGACATCTGCATCATGTCGGCTGGCGGCAACGTCTCGAAGGAATGGTCGCCGAAGATCGGCAAGCAGGGCTGCGTCGTCATCGACAATTCGTCGGCCTTCCGTTACGACCAGGACGTGCCGCTGATCGTTCCGGAAGTGAACCCGGATGCGATCTCGCTGTTCACGCGCAAGAACATCATCGCCAACCCGAACTGCTCGACGGCGCAGCTGGTCGTGGCGCTGAAGCCGCTGCATGACGCTGCCACCATCAAGCGCGTCGTCGTCGCCACCTACCAGTCGGTCTCCGGCGCCGGCAAGGAAGGCATGGACGAATTGTTCACGCAGACTCGCGCGGTGTTCGTCGCCGACACCGTCGACGTCAAGAAGTTCACCAAGCGTATCGCCTTCAACGTAATCCCGCATATCGACGTCTTCCTCGACGACGGCTTCACCAAGGAAGAGTGGAAGATGGTGGCCGAGACCAAGAAGATGCTCGACCCCAAGATCAAGCTGACGGCGACCTGCGTGCGGGTGCCGGTGTTCATCGGTCATTCGGAAGCGGTCAACATCGAGTTCGAAAAGCCGATCACCGCCGATGAGGCGCGCGAGATCCTGCGCGAGGCGCCGGGCTGCCAGGTCATCGACAAGCGCGAGGACGGAGGCTACATCACGCCACTGGAATCGGCCGGCGAGGACGCCACCTTCATCTCGCGCATCCGCGAGGATTCGACCATCGACAACGGCCTGTCGATGTGGATCGTCTCCGACAATCTGCGCAAGGGCGCGGCACTCAATGCGGTTCAGATCGCCGAGCTGCTGGTCGAGCGCGGGCTGATCCAGCCAAAGAAGAAGGCGGCGTAGTTTCGCTCACGGCCGTATCGCCGCTAACGCGGCTGGCCTCCGCGGGGCGCCGGACGACCGGCGGCCTGCGGTCGCAGGCACGGCCTTCGCGATCTCTGCTCAGCTTGCTTTTCGCTCACGGGCCGTATCGCCGCTAACGCGGCTGGCCTCCGCGGGGGCGCCGGACGACCGGCGGCCTGCGGTCGCAGGCACGGCCTTCGGCCGCGATTTTTGCTCAGCTTGCTTTTCGCTCACGGCCGCATCGCCGCTAACGCGGCTGGCCCTCGCGGGGCGCCGGACGACCGGCGGTCTGCGGTCGCAGCTCGGCCTTCGGCCGCGATTTTTGCTCAGCTTGCTTTTCGCTCACGTGCCGTATCGCCGCTATCGCGGCTGGCCCTCCGCGGGGGCGCCGGAAGGCCGGCGGCCGCAGTCGCGGGCTCGGCCTTCGGCCGTTAACGCCCTTCTCCCCGCTCACGGGGAAAAGGTTCCGGCAGGAGGATGAGGGGCAGCGCAGGCGTCTCAAATGGCCAGCAAGGTGCCGGCGTCACAGCCGGTTCTCCTCCGCTAGGTCCAACAGCAACTCCAGCGCCTCCTCCGCCCGGTCGGCGGGCACGAACAGGTGATCGTGGTAGAAGGCCGAGACCGGATTGACGCCGATGCCGGCCGCGGCCAGTCGTGCGGTGATGGCGGCGAGGAAGCCGACCGCGTCCAGCGACGAATGGATGTTCAGCGTCAGCATCCGGCAGCGGAACACGGTTTTCAGTCCAGCGGCCTTGGCATGGTCTTCATGCACGATCAGCGTCATGCCCTCGCGCTCGCGAAATAGCATCACCGGGTGGAGCCTGTCGGGAACGGGCGCATCGGGTGGCAACGTGGTGAACACATGAACCCCGGCAAGCAATTCCGGCGTCATTGCCGCCAGCAACTGTTTCAGGTCGGTCTCTCCGGCCATCGATTGCTTTCGTTGTGCGACTAGGCGGCTGCTGCGTCGAGCGCTCGAAGACACTTCTATGGATTTTCGATAACGCCCTCCACCTCACCCCGCAAGGTGGACTTGGCCAGGTTCGTTGCTGACTGAACGTACACACCCAAGGTTCGCCGCTGGAGTGAAAAGAACTGGAGGCATGTCGGATCGCCGTAATGGGCCGCGTCCTTGGTTCGAGCTGGCGGAGGAGCCAGTGCTCACAACGACCGGAGGGAACATCAATGACCATGTCTCAGGCAGCACCCGTCTCATCGCGTGCCTTGTGGGCCGGCCGCGTGCTCAGCGCCGTCGTCGTGCTGTTCATGATCTTCGACGGCGTGATCAAGCTACCGCCGCTCGAAATCGTCACCCAGACCATGGTGCAGCTCGGCTGGCCGGCCGATGCCAATGTCTCGCGCATTCTCGGCATCATTGGACTGGTCTCGACAGCGCTTTACGCGCTGCCGCGCACCTCGGTGCTCGGCGCCATCCTGCTCACCGCTTATCTCGGCGGCGCCGTCGCCACGCATGTGCGGATCGGCAGCCCTTTGTTCTCGCACATACTGTTCGGCGTCTATCTCGGCGCCATCCTCTGGGGTGGCCTGTATCTGCGCGATCCAAGGGTGCGCGGGTTGTTCCCATTCAGCCAATAGCGGCGACTTCGAAAGCCGTTCGATGGTGGCCACGCCGCCAGAGCGCCGGGCGGCAGCCGATCTTCTTCTTTGGATCAAATCGCCTGGTTGCGAGTTAGGAGGTGCAGCGGCGAGGACGGCACCCTGTTGGAGAGGAACGACAATGAAAAAGGTGATGATCTTGATGGCCTTGCTGGTACCGCTCGGTGCCTGCTCCCGCACTGAGCAAGGCGCGGCAGTTGGTGGCCTGGGCGGTGCGGCGGTCGGCGCTGCGGTGGCCGGCAACCCAACCAAGGGCGCGGTGATCGGCGGTGCGGCCGGCGCTTTGGCCGGTGCGCTGATCGGCCGTGCCAGCGAAAGCGGCCAGTGCCGTTATCGCGATCGTAACGGTCGTGTGTACGTTGCGAGTTGCCCCGAGGGCTATTGATCAGGCCGCACCATGCGGACGAACAGCAAACGGCGGGCAAGGCCCGCCGTTTCGTGGTGGTGGAGATGATTTATTCGGCGCTGGCGGCTTCCGCCTCGGCCGGCGCGGCTGCAGCGGCGGCTACGGCCGCGGCGGCATCTTCCTGCGCCTTCTTCAGCAAGGCTGCGCGCTCCTGCGCCTTCTTGCCGGGCTCGGCCTTCTTCGGGTTGGAGCGGGCTTCGCGCTTGGCGATGCCGGCTTCATCAAGGAAGCGCAGCACGCGGTCGGTCGGCTGGGCGCCATGCGACAGCCAATGCTTGACGCGCTCGGCGTCGACCTTGACGCGTTCGCCGTCCTTGGGCAGCAGCGGGTTCCACGAGCCGAGCGACTCGATGAAACGACCGTCGCGCGGCGAACGCGCGTCGGCGACGACGACATGGTAATAGGGACGCTTCTTCGAGCCCGCACGGGCCAATCGGATTTTCAGTGGCATTTCTCTTCTCCTAAAGCTCTGATTTGGTTGATCGGTTGGTGGCTGGTCCTCAGCCGGTTTTCGTCACGCCGTTGGATGCGGCGATCTGCTCGTGATGGCGGATCACTTCGCGGACGACGAAGTTCAGGAATTTCTCCGCGAAATCCGGGTCGAGATGGGCGTCCTTGGCCAGTTGGCGAAGACGGGCGATCTGCTCCTGCTCGCGCGCCGGGTCGGCAGGCGGCAGGCCATGTTCCGCCTTCAGCACGCCGACTGCCTTGGTGCAGCGGAAGCGCTCGGCCAGCATGTGGATCAGCGCCGCGTCGATGTTGTCGATCGAGGCGCGATAATTGGCCAGCGCCGCACGCGCGTCCGCCATGTCCTTCTCTTCGTTCATGGCGCTCTCACTTCTTCTTGCCGAGGCCATTCTTGCCAAGCATTGGCAGCCCACCACCGCCCGGCAGGCCGGGAAGTTTCATGCCGCCGGGCAGCCCAGGCAGGCCACCGCCACCGGGAAGACCACCGGGCAGGCCCTTCATGCCGCCGAGCCCGGCCGCCTGCGCCTGCTTCTGCAAGGCTTCGAGCTGCTTGGGGTCCATCTTGGAGAGATCCGGCATGCCGCCGCCCATCATGCCGCCTCCGGGACCGCCTGCGCCGCCAGGCATCATGCCGCCGAGCCCCATCTTGGAAGCGAGGCCGCCCATCATGCCGCGCATCAGGCCGCCGCCTTTGCCCTTGCCGCCCATCGCCTTCATCATGTCGGCCATGCCGCGATGCATCTTCAACAGTTTGTTGATTTCGGCCGCGTCGGTACCCGAGCCGGCGGCGATGCGCTTCTTGCGCGAGTGCTTCAGAATATCCGGGTTGGCGCGCTCGGCCTTAGTCATCGACGAGATGATGGCGAGCTGGCGGCCGAACATCTTGTCGTCGAGACCGGCGGCGGCCATCTGGTCCTTCATCTTGCCCATACCGGGCATCATCCCCATGATGCCTCCCATGCCGCCCATTTTCGACATTTGCTGAAGCTGGCCGGCGAGGTCGTTCAGGTCGAACTTGCCCGACTGCATTTTCCTGGCCATCGCCGCCGCCTGCTCGGCGTCGATGTTCTCGGCCGCCTTTTCGACGAGGCTGACGATGTCGCCCATGCCGAGGATGCGGTCGGCGATACGCTTGGGATGGAATTCCTCCAGCGCGTCCATTTTTTCGCCGGTGCCGATCAGCTTGATCGGCTGGCCGGTAACGGCGCGCATCGAGAGCGCCGCACCACCGCGGCCGTCGCCGTCCATGCGGGTCAGCACGAGGCCGGTGATGCCGACGCGCTCGTCGAAGCTTTTTGCCAGATTAACGGCGTCCTGGCCGGTCAGCGAATCGGCAACCAGCAGGATCTCGTGCGGCGACGACATCTTCTTGATGTCGGCCATCTCGACCATCAGCGGCTCGTCTATATGGGTGCGGCCGGCAGTGTCGAGGATGACGACGTCATGGCCGCCGAGCTTGGCCGCCTGCACGGCGCGGCGGGCGATATCGACCGGCGTCTGGCCGGCGACGATCGGCAATGTGGCGACCTTGACCTGCTCGCCGAGCTGGCGGAGCTGCTCTTGTGCGGCGGGACGCCGCGTGTCGAGCGAGGCCATCAAAACCTTCTTGTTTTGACGGTCGGTGAGGCGCCTGGCGATCTTGGCCGAGGTCGTCGTCTTGCCGGAACCCTGCAAGCCGACCATCATGATGACGACCGGAGCCGGTGCATTGAGATCGATGGCGACGCCCTCGGCGCCGAGCATCTCGACCAGCTCGTCATGGACGATCTTGACGACCATCTGGCCGGGCTTGATCGACTTGACCACGGCGGCGCCGACGGCCTTTTCGCGCACCTTGTCGGTGAAGGAACGCACCACTTCCAGGGCCACGTCGGCCTCGAGCAACGCACGGCGCACCTCGCGCAGCGCCGCCGAGACGTCAGCCTCCGACAAGGCGCCGCGGCCGGTGAGGCCGTTCAGGATCGAACCAAGGCGCTCTTGCAGGGACTCAAACATTGGTCAACCCACCGCGCGACAGCGCCTTGGATTGATTTTGATCCCTGTCGGGCCGATGGCCCTCCACGCCTCTTGTGCGTTCCTGTAGCGATTCAAACATTCTTTTTCCTTTTCCCTGGCACCCGGATGATGCCCGAGAGGTAATGCGTTCGCGCCAACTGTCCAAGCAAAAGCCGGTCCGGGCAAAAGCCCAAAGCCAAAAAGCACCCGGGGGCGCACAGCGCTGCCGGGTGTTGGCCTCCGGGATCGATTTACAGCACTTCACCTCAAGGAGGTTTCGGCGTCCCGGTCGGTTTGCTCGGAGGAATACTCGTCGCGGATTTCGCGGCGTGTAGACAGGAAATCGGCTGCAGAGTCAAGCTTTCGTCAGGCTTTGCGCCAAATATGCTCGGGGCGGCCAGGCAAGGCGCATCAGCGCACGCCGCCGGCGAGCGGCATATCCGGCTCGACCTTCAGCGGTGAGCGCGGATGCAAAAGCAACAGAACAGTCAACAGGCTGCTGACGATGCCGATCACGGCGATGAGGACGGCGTCTAAAGTCGTCCAGCCGGCGGATTCGAGCGGCTTGGCGTTGAACAGGGCGAAGGAATTATAGCTTTGCTGGTGCGAAATCAGCAGGAAACCGGTTAGATTGTTGCCGAGATGGGCGCCGAAGCCGGCACCGAGATTGCCGGTCGCATAGACCAGAAGCGTCAGCAACAGCGCAAAGGCGGCGATCGAGGCCAGCACGCAGGCATTGATGGCGGCGCTCGAACCTGGGCTCCAGTGCAGGGAGGTGAACAGCAATCCCGGCAGCAGCGCCCAGATGAAAGGGTTCTGGAACCGGCTCGCCAGGCTCCTGAGCAGATAACCGCGAAAAAGCATCTCCTCCGACGAGGTCTGCAGAAAGGTCAGGGCGGCGATCGGGATCAGGAACAAAAGCCACCAGGACAGGCCGATCGCGCCGCGCGCGATGTCGGGCTGCAAACCATAAAGCAGGATCTCGGAAAGCAGCGAGGTGATCAGCACCGCGGTCAGCCCTTTCAGGAACCCCGCCCAAGAAATGCGCCGGCTGACGCCAATCAGGGCGGTCAGCTTTTCGCGATGGATCCAGCGCATTGCAGCCCAAAGGCCGAGCCAGATTCCGGCAAATGAAGCCAGCGCCGCGAGGATGCCCGCAGGAGAGGCCATGAAATCCTGCACCGCTCCTCCACCTGGCGGGGCGGTGCCAGATGACGCCTGCCAAACGGCAAAGGCATATGTGCCGCCGAACAGCACGGCGGCAGTTGTTCCGAGCCAGAACAGGATGACGACCACCGCTCCAAGCAGAAGCCGCGGCAAAGTGGTCTTGTTGTTGGTGGTGTGCCGGTACTGTTGGAAGGCGGTTGGGTCGATCGTCACGCGGGCTCGCTGGCTGGTGCTTCGGCTCGCAAGGTCTAGAACATCGGCCGCAATGTGGAAACCGGTATTGCAGCGGCAGTACCGGCTTGTGGCAATGTCGGCAGTGCGAGCGGCCGCCGCTATAGGGCGACCGCCCTGCTTGTATCGTCAGCGCTCGACGTACATGATGCGCCTGGTGCCTGGATCGACCAGTGCCGGCTGGCCGTTCACATAAACATAGCGGTAATCATAGTCCGGAATCTCGCGCAGCTCGACGGTGTCAGGCAACGTCGCGCCGGTAACCACCTCACCCTCGAGATAGACCGGTTCGAGCCGATGCGTACGGACATAGGTGCGGATCTCGGCCGGCGGTCTGCGGATGGGCTCGATCGCCTCGCCGGCAACGATCGCTCCGGTATAGGTGTCGGAATATTCGGCGCTATCGGCAGGCGGTGTCACGACGGCAATGTCGGCGCTGGCCGGACGCTGTGTCAGGACCACACGGCTGCCGCCGAAATCGGCCGTCACATAGTCGGAATAGACCCAGCCCTGGCCGTTGGCCTCGGCGATGGTGCACCATTTGCTATTGGCGATGCAGCCGTCGAGCGTCGCGGACTGGCCGGCCGCGAGCACACCGATGACCGGATATTGTGGGCCGGGGCCGGCGCGTACATTGAGATCGGTGATGGCCGAGACGGCGGTGTCGGCCAAAGCAGAGCCCGACATCGCTATGAGCGCTCCGGCCACCGCCGGAAACAATATGCGTTTCATGGTTTTCTCTCCGTTTCACAGTCCCTTGGCACGGAAAACGAAGCAAAGCCGCATGCGTTCCGGCTAAAAGGCTTCGGCCGGCTCACGATTTGTTCCAGTCGTTTTCGGCAGGTCGGTCAAAAGCTCGTGAACAAAAGCAAGTTTTTGCGCCGCCACGTCCGAGATGACGAACGGATAGAGATCGGGCAGGCCCATGCAGCGGTTGATCGAGTTGGATGCCTCCGACAGCACCAGCCAGCGCTCGAGAATCCTTTCGAAGGGCTCTGGCCTGGGGGCGGGTTCCGATGGTGCCGGCTGCAACTTGCCGCCGGTATCGGCGCGCGGCAGCTCGTTGGCTTCAACGGTCTCCAGCCGGCCGAGCGGGAAATTCAGGGCATGCACCATCTCCAGCGTGTCGGTGATGTGCATGTGATGCGCCCATGTCTCGGCCCAGTCCTCCCATGGGTGCGACGTCGCATAGGCCGAGATATGGCGCTGCTGCCAGTCGGGCGGCGCGCCATCGGCATAATAGGTCTTCAGCGCCTGTTCGTAATCGGCGCGCTCGTCGCCGAACAAAGCGCGAAAACCGGCAAGCCTTTGCGGATCGTCGCGGATCAGGCGGTCCCAGTAATAATGGCCGAGTTCATGGCGGAAATGGCCGAGCAGCGTGCGGTAGTTCTCGCCCATCTCGACGCGCCGTCGCTCGCGCTCTGCCGAATCCGCCTCGGCGACGTTGAGCGTGATCCGGCCGTTGTCGTGGCCGGTCAAGATACGCTCGCCGCCGGGACCGCCGCCGATCGGATCGGCAAGAAAATCGAAAGCGAGGCCGATCTCGTCGCCGGGATTCTGCTTGGGTGCGACCGGCAGGCCGAAGGCGAGCAGCGAATACACGGCACGCTTCTTTGCCGCCTCGACACGGATCCAGCGGCGGCGGTTGCCGTCGACCGACAGATCCGGAATCAGCTGGTTCAGCGCACAGGCGCGGCAGAAGGCGTGGCCGGGCTCCGCCATCCAGTTGCAGGCGCATTCGTCGGCATTGGTGCAATGGAAGACGTCGCCGCCGGACAGCGCGAAGCGCGCATGCTCGGGATCGTAGACCACGAGGCTGGCGCAGTTCAGGCATTGCGCGTTCTCGAAATAGAGACGGTGGCCGCAATGCGGGCAGTCGAAAAGCTTCATTGGCGTCTCAAATCATTCGAAATGCGAAGGACAATACGAACAGGAGAACGCCAAACGCCTGTCAGCTGCCCACGTTCCTGCCGGCCGACGCTATTTTGCCGCAAGCTGGGCGACGACCTCCTTGGCCACTGCCGCGCCCGATAGCCTGGCGCCGCCGCAGGTCTGCATCAGCGGACCGGCCAAATGCTCGCCGGCGAAGAAGATCTTTTCCGCCACCGGCTGCATCAGCGTGGCGCGCGCTTGCGAGCGGCCTGGCCGCGCCGCCGCATAGGCGCCGCGCACGAACCGCTCAGCGCCCCAATTGGTCATCATCGCGCGTCCGACATGTTTTCGCACGTCGCCGCCAAAGATGCCGCAGAGCCGGTCGACGACGAAGTCGATGCCGGCCGCCTCGCCCGCCGCCGACATCTCCCAGGCGAAATCGCTGCCGACGAAACCGACCATCAGATCGAGGTCGAAGGGAAAGCAGAGGAAGTAGATGTCGTGTCTGGCCAGCCGCTCGATCAGCAAATCGTCGAACGGCTCCAGGCCGAGCCTTGTACCGGATATTTCGACCGGCAGCTTGGTCAGCATGCCCATCGGCAGGTCAAAGAAGGCGGCGAAATGCGCGTCGGGGAGTGCAGGCGAGAACGCAATCTCCTCGAAGGCGAGCACTGCCGGCGAGGCGGTGACGATAACCGCCTTGGCGCAGATGGTACCGCGATCGGTGACGCAGGCTACGCCCGGCCCATCCCAGACGATCTTGCGCACCGGCGTCGACAGTGCCACCGGCACATCGGCGCCGAAGCGCGCAACCAGCGTACCGAAGCCTTCCCTGGTGAAATAGTTCGGATCGAGATCGGCGGCGGCCTGAAAGTCGCGGATCGATATCTCGTCCTCGTCGGCGCCGAAATCCATCGGCCCGGCGAAGGTTGCGGCGGCGCGCGGCGCGTGTCCCTTGGCGAGCAATGCCGAAAGACGGTCGTCGTCGCCTTCCCTCACCTGATGTGCCGCCACCAGTTCGAACAGCCTTGCGTCGGCCACCTTCATCGCCGCCTCTTCGGCTTCGCTTGCCTTTCGCTCGCGGTAGTAGAGATGATCGACATTCATGTCGTGATGGTGAAGCGTCCAGGCGGCGGCTTTCGCCTCGGGAAAATAGGGATTGCGGTCCGCGGCATGCAACTAGGCGCAGCCGATGTCGAACGGCACGCCGAAATGCTGATCGCTGGTCCAGGCGCGGCCGCCAATGCGGTTCATCGCTTCCAACAATTTGAAGGAAAAACCGGCAGCGCGCAGGGTCTTGGCAGCCGAAAGCCCGGCTGAACCGGCGCCGATGATCACGACGTCAACGTCTTCCATGCTTATTCTGCCCCCGCCACAATAATTACTTGATCGTAGGCAAATTCCCGGGTGTCCGCCAGTGTGGTGGATTTGAGGTTCCTGCTGTATTGAGTGCATCGGCGTGGCGCCGGGGCAGTGACAAGCAGGTGTTTCGCAGGCAAGTTCGCAATTGGGAACGTGATTCAGGCAACCAGGAGAGCAGCATGGCATTTCTTGCCAAGAAGATGTTTGTAGTGGCCACGGTGGTGGCGGTGCTTGCGCTGGCGACGGGCGCAGGGGCGGCCAGCTGTGGCAAGAGCGGCGCCGGCTTCGAGGCGTGGAAACCGGAGTTCGCCGCAGAGGCCAAGGCCGACGGCGTCGGCTCGAAGGGTCTGGCCGCTCTGGCTCGCGCAACCTACGCGACAAAGACGATCTCCGTTGACCGCGCCATCCATAAGGCTTTCAGCGGCTCGGTGGAAGCTTTCATGAAGCGCCGTGGCGCGTCCGCGATCATTGCCAGGGGCCGTGCACTGAAGAAGGCCAATGCTGCGCTGTTCGACAAGATCGAACAGAATTACGGCGTGTCGCCGGGCGTGTTGCTCGCCATCTGGGGCATGGAAACCGGCTTCGGTTCCGCCATGGGCAACCAGAATACGGTCTCCGCCATTTTAACGCTCGCTTATGACTGCCGCCGTCCGGAGTTCTTCTACCCGCATGCCATTGCGGCCCTGAAGCTGGTTGATCGCGGAGCGTTGAGCGCCTCGTCGGTCGGTGCCGCGCATGGCGAGATTGGTCACACGCAGTTCCTGCCCGGAAATGTTTTGACATATGGCGTAGGCAACAAAAACCTGCGCGACAAGGCCACTGCGTTGGCTTCTACCGCCAACTTCCTCAAGAGTCATGGTTGGCGACCGGGCGCCAGCGCGCAGGCGAATATCGGTGCAATTGCCGGCTGGAATTCCGCGAGCGTCTACCAACAGGCCATCGCCCAGATCGCCGACGCGATCGACGGCGGCTGACTAGAAATGTCCGTTCGACAAAAAGCCCGGCCGTGTGCCGGGCTTTTTTGTCGGTGCGTGTGGCATGCCAAGAGAGGCGAGCGCCTGGGCTCTCAATTGTTCACGTAACCGCCGCCCAATGGGCATTTCTTGGAAGCGGGAACCTCGAAGGAGCCTGCGTAAACATTTGAGCAGGTACGGAACTTGGAGTTCCGTGGCGTTGAAGGAGCCGCCTTTGGCCTGCCCTCGATCACCGTCGGGACTCCGGCAGCTTGCGAGTAGCTGCCGCCCAAGGGGCATTTCTCGGAAGCGGCAACCTCGAAGGAGCCGGTGATAACATTTGAGCAGGTACGGAATTTGGGGTTCCGCGGCGCCGGGGTGGCCCTAGCAGCCGCCTTTGACTTGCCCTTGATGACCATCCAGATTTCGGTCGGTTGATCTAGCTGCAGGCTGTTTATGTCGGAGTAGCTGATGCGTCCGGTGCGCACCCCTTCGGCAAGGCGCTGGCAGAACAGGGCCGGCATGTGCTCCTGCGAGACGCCCATGAAAGAGGCGATATCGTGCTTGAGCGTGATGCTCCACAGGTGGACAGCAGAGATGCACCCGTCTGGATTCTGCTCGCGTTTCGAGGCCGCCTGCGAGGACTGGCATCCAATAAAGACGATGGCTGCCGCAAGCAGGAGAAAAATGGCGTTTTCATTATCAGAATCCCTCCGTCCCGCGAGGGATACCAAATAGAAACCCGGCGTCTCCGCCGGGTTTTCCTGGAATAGTGTTTGGCTCAACCCGTGCGGCTGCGCGCGGCCAATGTCCTAAGCCTGAGCGCGTTGAGGCGGATGAAACCTTCGGCATCCTTCTGATCATAGGCGCCGCGGTCGTCCTCGAAGGTGACCAGCGCATCGGAATAGAGCGTCTTCCTCGACTTGCGGCCGGTGACAATCACGTTGCCCTTGTAGAGCTTCAGCCGCACGGTGCCTTCAACGTCTTCCTGGCTCTTGTCGATCATCGCCTGCAGCATCAGCCGCTCGGGCGCGAACCAGAAGCCGTTATAGATCAGCTCGGCATAGCGCGGCATGAACTCGTCCTTGAGATGGGCGGCTCCGCGGTCGAGCGTGATCGATTCGATCGCCCGGTGGGCCGATATCAGGATGGTGCCGCCGGGGGTCTCGTAGACGCCGCGCGATTTCATGCCGACGAAACGGTTCTCGACCAGATCTAGCCTGCCAATGCCGTTGTCGCGGCCGAGATCATTGAGCGCCGCCAGCATCGTCGCCGGCGACAGTTTCTTGCCGTCGAGCGCGATCGGATCGCCTTTGAGGAATTCGATCTCGATCTCGGTGACCTCATCCGGCGCATCCATCGGCGATATGGTGCGCTGGTGGACGAATTCCGGCGGCTCGCTCCACGGGTCCTCTAGCACCTTGCCCTCGGAGGAGGAGTGCAGAAGGTTGGCGTCGACCGAGAACGGCGCATCGCCCTTCTTGTCCTTCGGCACCGGGATCTGGTGCTGCTCAGCGAAGTTGATCAGGTCGGTGCGCGACTTGAACGACCAGTCGCGCCAGGGTGCGATGACCTTGATGTCGGGGTTCAGCGCATAGGCGGAAAGCTCGAAACGCACCTGATCGTTACCCTTGCCGGTGGCCCCATGCGCGATCGCGTCGGCGCCGGTCTCCCTGGCGATCTCGACAAGATGTTTCGAGATCAGCGGCCGGGCGATCGAGGTGCCGAGCAGATAGCTGCCCTCATAGACGGCGTTGGCGCGGAACATCGGGAAGACGAAATCGGATACGAACTCCTCGCGGACATCTACGATGCGGATGTCCTTGATGCCCATCATCTCGGCCTTGCGCCTAGCCGGCTCCAGTTCGCCACCCTGGCCGAGATCGGCGGTGAAGGTGACGACCTCGGCGCCGAGCTCGGTCTGCAGCCATTTCAGGATGATCGAGGTATCGAGGCCGCCGGAATAGGCGAGCACGACTTTCTTGACGGCTTTTGCTTTCGACATGGTGGGCAGTTCCGCGACAGGGGTTCTTCGCGGGCGAGGTATCACGGCGTTTTAGGCCAGCGCAAGGGACGAACGATGCTGGACCAGATGCTGTATCGCTCAGAGGCTGGCGAGCACACGGGTCCTGCGCTATGGCTGCGCCGTCTTTTGCCGCTACGAGACGAGCCATGTCCTTCATCCCCGACAGTGCCACGCTTATCCAGTTCTCCATCGCCACCTTCATCCTGGCGATCACGCCCGGGCCTGACATGACGCTGTTCGTCTCGCGCACGCTGAGCCAGGGCCGTGCCACCGGTTTTGCCTCGATGACCGGCGCCTTGTGCGGCACGCTGATTCACACCACGCTGGTGGTGGTCGGCGTCTCGGCGCTGATCGTCGCCTCGCCGATGGCGTTCTTCGTGCTGAAGATTTTCGGCGCCGGCTATCTGGTCTTCCTGGCATGGCAGGCGATCACAAAAGGGTCGGCGTTTTCACCGGAGAAGAAGAGCGGGCCGCAGATCTCACTGTTCCGCAGCTGGGCCGCGGGGCTCGGGGTCAACCTGCTCAACCCGAAGATCATCCTGTTCTTCATGACCTTCCTGCCGCAATTTGTCTCCGCCCATGACCCCAATGCGCCGGGAAAGCTGTTCTTCCTCGGCGCGATGTTCGTCGTGCTGGCAATCCCGGTGACGGCGCCGATGGTGCTGGCGGCGGAAAAATTCTCGGCCGCGATGAAATCCAGCCCGCGTGTGACCCGCGTCGTCGACTATCTGTTTGCCGGAGTTTTTTCGGCCTTCGCGCTCAAGATCCTGACGGCCCAGGCGAAATAGGTACTTTCATTTTGCCCATGATCCTTTCCGAACCTTTGGTTCGGGGTCATGCGCTGATCTGGCGCCAGCTTCCGGCCGAGCGCCCGGCGCTCAGCCAGTAGAAAATACCGCCGACCATACCGCAGCCGATCACCGCCAGCATGACGCTGGTGTTGGTAACCTCGAAATTGGCATCGGCCGTCTGGTGGACGAAGCCGAGGAAGACCGCCGCCACCGCCGCGCCCGCCAGTGCATAGAACAGCCAGTCCCGCCGGCCAAGGACCTCGGAAACCAGGATGGCGATGGCCGCCGGCATGAAAGCGAAATAGGCGACGAACAGCCCGACGAAGGGGACTGAAAACCACAGCGAAGCCTGCGCCGCCGGTTGAATCTCGTCCGTCATCAGCCCAAGAGACGCCAGGAACATGATGTTAAGGAAGGCGCTTGCCGCCAGCGAAGCAACGCCATAGCCGACAAGGATGACGGCGAAGCGGATCAGATAGGCGACGACGCGGTTCACACCTCGCCATGCCCCGCGATCATCATCGCTTCCAGCGCCAGCCGGTCGACCTTGCGCATACGCTCGGAGTCCGACTTGAGCTGGCCGCAGGCGGCGAGGATGTCGCGGCCGCGCGGCGTGCGGATCGGCGAGGCATAGCCGGCATTGTTGATGTAGTCGGCGAACTTCTCGATCGTTTCCCAGTCCGAGCACTGATAGTTGGTGCCCGGCCACGGATTGAACGGAATCAGATTGATCTTGGCGGGGATGCCCTTGAGCAACTTGACCAGCGCCTTGGCGTCCTCGATTGAATCGTTGACGTCCTTCAGCATCACATATTCGAAGGTGATCCGCTTGGCGTTGGACAGGCCGGGATAGGCCCGGCAGGCAGCGATCAGCTCGTTCAGCGGATACTTCTTGTTGATCGGCACCAAAAGGTCGCGCAGATCGTCATTGGTGGCGTGCAGCGAGATCGCCAGCATCACACCGATCTCCTCGCCGGTGCGGAAGATCTCGGGCACGACACCCGATGTCGAGAGCGTGATGCGCCTCTTCGACAGGGAAAGCCCGTCGCCGTCGGATGCGATCAGCAGCGCCTTCTTCACCGCCTCGAAATTATAGAGCGGCTCGCCCATGCCCATCATGACGACGTTGGACACTTTCCGGCCCTCGGCCGGCACGATGGCGCCGTCGGGTGTGTCGCGGTCGGGGAAATCGCCGAGCCGGTCGCGGGCGGTCAAAAGCTGGGCGAGGATTTCCTCGGCGGTCAGGTTGCGCACCAGCTTCTGCGTGCCGGTGTGGCAGAAGGAGCAGGTCAGGGTGCAGCCGACCTGCGAAGAGATGCAGAGCGTGCCGCGGCCTTCTTCGGGAATGTAGACGGTCTCGATCTCGACCGGCCGGCCGGCGCCGCGCGGCGGAAAGCGGAACAGCCATTTGCGCGTGCCGTCGGAGGAAATCTGCTCCTCGACGATCTCGGGCCTGGCAACGGTGAAATGCGTGTCAAGGGCGGCGCGCAGATCCTTGGAGATGTTGAACATGCCGGCAAAGTTGGAAACGCCGCGCACATAGATCCAATGCCAGAGCTGTTGGGCGCGCATTTTCGCCTGGCGCTCCGGCACGATGCCGGCGGCGACGAGGGCGGCCCCGAGTTCGGCGCGCGTCAGGCCGATCAGCGACGGCTTTTCAGGCGTCGTGCGGGTGCGCAACGCGTCACGCGCGCCCTCAGTGGTGAGATCGAATGAAAGGGTCATTGTTGCGCCAATATAAGCGATTTGCGGCCGAGTACAGCATCGTGCCCGAAATGAAGCGCGGCGCATAGCACAGGTTAGCGGCGGAGTCATGCAGGTGGTCTTCCCTTCTCCCCTGGGAGAAGGTGGCCCGAGCGTAGCTCGGTCGGGGGTGTTCCAGCTTGGCGCCGACCGCGTTCCGTCCAACACCCCTCTTCCGTCTCGGCGCTGCGCGCCGATCCACCTTCTCCCACAAGGAGGGAAGGGAAGACCGCGCCTAACCGCCTACTTGCACTTGGCGATCGAGGCCAGCGCCGCCGAGATGCCCTTCAGCGAGAAGACGTAAGTGGTGGTGTTGCCGCGGCCGGACTTGGCCGACACCTTCATGTCCGTGCCGGTCTTCATCGCGGCGATCAGCACCGGCTCCTCGGCGGCGTTCTCGACCCAGGCCGACTTGCCGCGCGTGAACATCGAGAAAGACTTCTTGTCGATGGTGACGGTGGCCTTGGAACCCTCCTGGAAGGTATAGCCGGCAATGAATTGCGGCTCGTAGGACACTTGCTGCCCCGGCCGCTGGCTGACGAAGAAGAACATGTCGCCGTGATCGAGCGTCGGCGGCTGCTTGTCGGTTGGCACGGTCAGGACATAGCAGACCTTGCCGCCGCCCGACGCCTGATAGCTGTAGGTGCCCCAGGCATTATGCTGGCCGATCTTGGTGGCCGACTGCGCCAGCGCGGGCGCCGTCAGGGCCACCAGGGCCAGGCTGGAAACTATAGCAATCAATCCGCGCATCGCTTTTCCCGTATTCCACTGGTGCGGCGGCAGGCCGGCTCGGCGTCCTGCCCGTCGCTTCATTTTGATTTAATCTGGGTTACCAAACGGTGAATTTCCCTAAGAAAAGGATGTTCACGCCAGGAAACCGCCGCCGTCTTCGCGCTGCCGCCCGAAAAAGCGGCTGGCGCACTGTCCCTGCCGCGACTTGGAGGCCACGAAAACGGCAAGAGTTTGACTTTTCAAGCAGCTAGGTTTCGCGGCGATTCCCGCTTTTCTTGAGGTACGTGACGAATTTCCCTGCAGGCGGTACCATGTCTGCGTTCGTTGCCACGGCACTCGGCCAGGGTGCCCTCCTTGGCGGCTTACGGGAGATTTGGCCATGGCCATTTCCGAGACAGTCCTGATCCTCGCGGGCGGCACAGTCGTCCTGGCGATTGTGTTCGGCATTCGTGTCGCCGTCCGCGCGGCGGCTAGCGGCGCGGTGCCCCGGTCGGATGGCGGAGAGGCGGCGGGCGGATCGGGCGCGTCCGACGTTCCCGGGGTCATTGCGCTACCGCCTTTGATTTTCCTCGGCTTCCTGGCGGCGGCAACCGTGCTCGAGGTGCTCGCGCCCCTCCCGGTCATGGCCGGGCAGGCGCTCGCCCGCTATCTGGCCGGCGCCGTGCTCGCGGTGTGCGGCTTCGTGTTCCTCTTTATGGCGGCGGGCCGCTTTCAGGCCGCTGGAACCAACATACCACCGACCTTGCCAACGACGGCGCTGGTCGTCGACGGTATCTATCGGCGGACCAGAAACCCCTTGTATCTGGGAGCGACCCTCATTTATCTGGGCCTCGGCGTCGCCGCCGGAAGTCTTTGGGCTATCGCGCTCGTCATCCCCCTGCTGTAGGTGATCAATACCGGCGTCATCGCGCCGGAAGAGCGCTATCTCGAGCGGAAGTTCGGAGATGCCTATCGCGCCTACAAGGCGCGGGTGCGGCGGTGGGTTTGACGGCCGGAAAGTCTCGCGCGATTTTTTGCGCCGTGCCGGCTCAGCTCTTGTCGGCGATGGCCTGTTTGGCGGCGAGCCGGTGCGCGGGCGTGATGTGGGCGCTGACGGTTGTGATCGCGGCGGTCAGCACGGCGATGTCGTCGGTGAAGCCAAGCCCAACCATGAAATCGGGGATGACGTCCGTCGGCAGCACGAAATAGCCGAGCGCAGCCAGCAATGTGCCCTTGGCGCGAAGCGGCGTCTTCTTGTCCATGGCGCAGTAATAGGCGGCGACCACCTCTTCCATAAACGGGATATGACGGGCGGCTTTCTTCGCCGTACGCCAGAACTTGTCGCGCACGTCACTCTCGTTGCCCGGCTTGCTGCCGAGGCCGAAGAAATCAAAACCGGATTTTTGCGCCATTAATCTCTCCTTGCGGCCGTCGCGTGACTTCACGCATGACCGCGAGGCAAAATGTGGTGAAAGCCGAACCTCGCTGCAAGGTGTAGCTAGGCTCAGCCGCCGAAATAGCGGTTCATCTTTCTGGCCAGATCGAAATCCAGCGCCGTCAGGCCGCCGGCGTCGTGCGTGTTGAGGGTCACGTTTACCGTCTTGTAGACATTCGACCAGTCGGGATGGTGGTCCATCTTCTCCGCCGCCAGGGCGACGCGGGTCATGAAGGCAAAGGCTTCGGAGAAATTCTTGAAGGTGAAGGTGCGGGTGATCGAGCCGCCATCCTTGGCAAGCGACCAGCCTTCGAGGCCGGCAAGTTCGGCGCGGATCGCCTCTTTTGCTAGTTTCTCCTTGGCCATATCCGCCTACCGCATGATCCGCGAAGCGTCGGCGGCGCCGACCAAACGGCTGGCGACGCGGTTGTCGGCACCTGAAAGCGGCCAGGCCTCCTCGACGACGTAAGGCCCGCCGCCGACCGAATCGCGCGACGACATCAGCACGAAGCGGCCGACCCGGAACGGCAGCGTCGAAAAATTGCCGCGTGCCGACAGGTACTGGGCGACATCGAGCGGGCTCGAATTGCGCAGGCGGGCCAGCGTCACATGCGGCATGAACTTGCGCGGGTCGGCCGGGATGCCGAGCCGCTGGCAGATGCGCTCGATCTCGGCCTGCAATGCGGAAAGATCGGGCGAAGCGGCGACCCCGGCCCACACCGCATGCGGCTTCTTCTGGCCGAAGGCGCCGACGCCGGACAGCGTCAGCGGGAAGGAGGCGCGGTGAACACGGTCGAGCGCGTTGGCGATTTCGTCGGCGACATGGCCCTCGACATCGCCGATGAAGCGCAGCGTCAGATGATAGTTCTCGACGTCGATCCAGCGGGCTCCGGGCAGGCCGCCCCTGAGCAGGGACAGCGAAAGAGCGGCATCACGCGGTATTTCGAGGGCGGTAAAAAGACGCGGCATGGGAAGCCTCCTGTCCTCGAATCGAACTCTTGCCCCTAGCGAATCATCGATATTCGAACGGGGCAAGCGGTTTGTTGGTCGCAGGGCTGCCTAAAATCTTCCCCTACGGAATGTGGTGCGGCGGCGAACCCTCGCCTTCAGGAATTACCCCGCACCGTTGCAATGGCCTTCTCCACACCGGGCAGGATACCCTCGACGATGCGGTCGACGCCTCCGGCGTTCGGATGAAGGCCGTCCTCGAGCTGCAGGACGGATTGACCAGCGATGCCCTCGAGAAAGAAAGGATAGAGCGGCACGCCGTATTTTTCAGCCAGTCGCGGAAAGATTGCGTCGAACGCCTTCTGGTAGTCGGCGCCGAGATTGGGCGCCGCGCGCATTCCCGCAAGCAAAACGGCGATCTTGCGCTGCTTCAGTTTTGCCAGCATGGCGTCCAGGTTTTTTTCCGCTATGGCGGGCGAAACGCCGCGCAGCATGTCGTTGGCGCCGAGTTCCAGGATGACGAGTTGCGTTCCGTCCGGCACCGACCAGTCGAGCCGTGACAGGCCGCCGCTCGTCGTATCGCCGGAGACGCCAGCATTGGCGACCGTGACATCGTAGCCCTTGGCGCGAAGCGCCGCCTGCAGCTTTTCGGTGAAGCCCTGACCTGGCCCGAGGCCATAACCCGCCATCAAGCTGTCGCCCAAACCGACAATGGTGAACGGTTCGGCGCTCGCCGACGAAATGGCGCCGCAAACGGCGAGGAAAAGGGCGAAGGCTGCGGCAAAGGTGTGTTTGAAAGCCATGCGGCAGGCCCCATATGACCAGGAACATCTGTTGGCGAAGGCAGGTTTTCATCTTTGTCGAGCATCGGATGCTCCAGCCTTCATCCCCCATATAGGACGATTTGATTTTGGAAGAAGCCGTCATTTCGCTGCAAGACGTATCGCTGACGCTCGGTGAAGGTGGCTCCTCGGTCCATGTGCTGAAGGGCGTCAGCCTCGATGTGGCGGTTGGCGAAGCGACAGGCATCGTTGGACCCTCAGGTTCGGGAAAGTCGACATTGCTGATGGTTTTGGCTGGGCTTGAAAGGGTCGATTCGGGCACGGTTCGAATTGCCGGCGAGCTGCTCAACGGCAAAAGCGAAGACCAGATCGCATCGTTTCGGGGGCGAAACATCGGCATCGTATTCCAGTCTTTCCATCTCATCCCCAACATGACGGCGCTGGAAAACGTTGCCGTCCCGCTGGAGCTTGCCGGCCATGCCGATCCGTTCGGCGTGGCGGCGCGCGAGCTGGCGGCGGTCGGCCTCAGCGATCGCGTCACCCATTACCCCGGCGAGTTGTCTGGCGGCGAGCAACAGCGCGTGGCGATCGCCCGGGCGCTGGCGCCGTCGCCGCGCATCCTGATCGCCGACGAGCCGACCGGCAATCTCGACCAGGCGACGGGGCGGCACGTCGCCGACCTGCTGTTTGCCAAGGCCGCCGAACGCGGCATGACGCTGGTGCTGGTCACACATGACCCGGTACTCGCGGCGCGCTGCTCGCGCCAGGTGTCGATGCGGTCGGGGCTGATCGAGGACGCGCCTGAGCCGGCCACCAGGGCCGGCAAGGTGACCGCCTGATGCCGCTGTCGCAAACACTGAGGCTCGCCTTTCGGTTTTCGCTGCGCGAAATGCGTGGCGGGCTGTCCGGCTTCCTGATCTTCCTTGCCTGCATCGCGCTCGGCGTCGCGGCAATCGGCGGCGTCAATTCGGTCGCGCAAGCGATTTCCGCCGGTGTTGCCGACCAGGGCCAGACGCTGCTCGGCGGCGATCTTCGCTTCCAGCTCAACCAGCGCGATCTTACCAGAGCCGAACGCAGCTTCCTCGACCGGCTTGGCACGGTTTCGCACAGCGCCAACATGCGTTCGATGGCCAGGCTCGAGGACGGCTCCGACCAGGCGCTGGTCGAGGCCAAGGCGGTCGACGGCGCCTATCCGCTCTATGGCGCGCTTGAGACTGAGCCGGTGCTGTCGCGAGAGGATCTGTTCGGCGAAGAATCCGGCGTCTTCGGCGCCGCCGCGCCGGACCTCTTGTTCGAGCGGCTGAACCTTGGCATCGGCGACCGGCTGAAGCTCGGCAGCGCGACATTCGAGCTGCGTGCAAGGCTGGTCAACGAGCCGGATGCGGTGTCGGATGGCTTCGGCTTTGCGCCGCGGCTGATGGTGTCGACCGACGGGCTTGCCGCTTCCGGCCTGATCCAGCCGGGCAGCCTGGTCGAGAACGCCTATAAGGTCCGGCTGCCAGGCGGCACCGGCGAGACACAGATCAAGGCTATCCGGGAGCAGGCGGCAAAAGAGTTCCCGCAGGCCGGCTGGTCGATCCGCACGCGCAGCAACGCGGCGCCGGCGTTGTCCTCGAACATCGAGCGGTTCTCGCAATTCCTGACGCTGGTTGGGCTGACGGCGCTGGTGGTCGGCGGCGTCGGCGTGGCCAATGCCGTGCGTGCCTATCTCGACGGCAAGCGCGGCGTCATCGCCACCTTCAAGAGCCTAGGGGCTTCGGGCGGGTTCGTCTTTGCCGTCTATCTGGTGCAGATCCTGATGATCGCCGCCCTCGGCATCACGCTGGGCCTGGTGCTAGGCGCATTGATGCCGTTCGCGGCCAGCGCCGCACTCCAATCGGTTATTCCTGTGCCGGCGGAAGGTGGGTTCTATCCCGGCGCCCTCGGCATGGCAGCGCTGTTCGGGCTGCTGGTGACGCTGGCTTTCGCCTTGCTTCCGCTCGGCCGCGCCCGCGACGTGCCGGCAACGGCGCTGTTTCGCGAAATGGGTTTCGAGGGCCGCGGTTTTCCCCACCCGCTCTACATCGCCGCGGCATTGGGCATCGCCCTGCTCCTGGCGGTACTGGTGATCCTGTTTTCCGGCGACCGCCGTATTGCCTCGATCTTCATTGGGGCCACGGTGTTGTCGTTCCTGGTGCTGCGCGTCGTCGGCTCGCTGGTGCAGTGGGCGGCGAAGAAAAGCCCGCGCGTGCGTTCGACCGCGCTCAGGCTCGCCATCGGCAACATCCATCGGCCAGGCGCCTTGACGCCATCGGTGGTTCTGTCACTTGGCCTCGGGCTGACGTTGCTGGTGACGCTGGCGCTGATCGACGGCAATCTCAGGCGGCAGATCTCGGGCAGCCTGCCGGAACGGGCGCCGAACTTCTTCTTCGTCGATATCCAGAGCGGCGACGTCGATGCTTTCTCTGCGCTGGTCGGCAAAGAGGCGCCGCAGGGCAGGCTGATCAAGGTGCCGATGCTGCGCGGCCGGGTGATGGCGCTCAACGGCGTCGCTGTCGACAAGGTCAAGGTTCCGGCCGAGGGCGCCTGGGTGCTGCGCGGCGATCGCGGCCTGACCTATGACGCAAAGCTGCCGGAGAATGCGACGCTGACCGAGGGCAGCTGGTGGCCGGAGAACTATGCCGGCGAGCCGCTGGTCTCGTTTTCCGCCGAGGAAGGCAAAGAGATCGGGCTGAAGCTCGGCGACACCATCACCGTCAACGTGCTCGGCCGCAACATCACGGCCAAGATCGCCAATTTCCGCCAGGTCGAATGGGAAACCATAGGCATCAATTTCGTCATGGTGTTCTCGCCCAACACGTTCGCCGGTGCGCCGCATGGCTGGTTGGCGACGCTGACCGAGACGAATGCGTCGGCAGCCGACGATGCGCATCTTCTCAACGCCGTCACGCGTGCCTTTCCCGCGGTGACGACGGTCAGGGTCAAGGACGCGCTCGAAATCGTCAACCGGCTGGTGGCGCAGCTCGGCACAGCAATCAGGGCAGCAGCGGGGGTGGCGTTGATCGCCTCGGTGCTGGTGCTGGCCGGGGCGCTCGCCGCCGGCAACCGGGCTCGCATTCACGACGCGGTGGTGCTGAAGACCCTGGGTGCGACCAGAAAAACGCTGATCGCCGCGTTTTCGCTGGAATACATGCTGATCGGCCTTGCTACCGCGATCTTCGCGCTGGCGGCGGGCGCTGTGGCGGCATGGTTCGTCGTCGCGCGCATCATGACGCTGCCATCGCACTTCATGCCCGAGGTGGCGGTGGCGACCATCGGCTTTTCGCTGGTGGTCACGGTCGGCATCGGCCTTGCCGGCACGTGGCGGGTGCTGGGCCACAAGGCGGCGCCGGTGCTGCGGAATCTTTGAGCCAGAGCCGGTTTCGATTAAATCTCGGTAATGTTCCGGGCGGGAAGGCCAATAAAACCGTATCTCCGGCACTTCACGGAGCATTACGCTTGGTTACGGTCTTGTCCTTTACGCCAAGAACCATCATATTTCGGCGCAGGCATGCTGGAGCCCCGCCAGCGGCGCCTGGGTTCAAAAGGACCTGACACCGGACGGGGCAGAAGCAATATGAGGATTTCCATGGCTGATCCCGTTCGCAATTATCAGACGCGCGCCGTGCCCGGCGCCGGCGTCGATGCTGCCATCGACCAGGGCCTGCGGGCCTACATGATTAAGGTCTACAATCTGATGGGGCTTGGCCTCCTCATCACCGGCCTTGCCGCGGTCGGCACAATCATGCTGGCCACTACCAGCGATCCCGCCTCGGCGGTCGCGACGTTGCCAAGCGGCGAGATGCTGACCTCGTTCGGCTACGCGATCTTCGGCTCGCCGCTGAAATGGCTGGTGATCTTCGCCCCGCTGGCAGCGGTGATGTTCCTGTCGTTCCGCGTCCAGTCGATGAGCGTTTCGGCCGCGCAGACGACATTCTGGGTCTACGCCGGCCTCGTCGGCCTGTCGCTGTCGTCGATCTTCCTGGTCTACACCACCGCCAGCATCTCGCAGACCTTCTTCGCCACCGCCGCCGCCTTTGGCGGGCTGTCGCTCTACGGCTACACGACCAAGCGCGATCTCTCGGCGTTCGGGTCGTTCCTGGTCATGGGCCTGGTCGGCCTGATCATCGCGATGGTGATCAACATCTTCCTGCAGTCGTCGGCGCTTTCCTTCGCCGTTTCGGCGATCGGCGTGCTGATCTTCGCTGGCCTCACCGCCTACGACACGCAGAACATCAAGGAGATGTACTTCGAGGGCGACGAGACCGATGTCGCCGGCCGCAAGGCGATCATGGGCGCATTGAGGCTCTATCTCGACTTCATCAACCTGTTTATGTTTCTGCTGCAGTTCATGGGCGACCGTCGCTAAGTACGGTTTTCCTGGACCAGCGAGTTTGGAAAGGGCGGCCCAATGGCCGCCCTTTTCTTTTGTCCCGGCTTTTGCTGTGATATAGGGCAGATGAACGACGTGCCTAAATTATGAGCAGCATCACGATACGCGCCGCGACATTGGCCGACCTTGACCAGATCACGGAAATCTATGCCGACGCGGTGATAAACGGCACGGCGAGCTACGAACTCGAACCGCCGAGCCGCGCCGAGATGGGCACGCGCTTCGACACTCTGATGGCGGGCGGCTTTCCCTATCTCGTTGCGGAAAAGGCCGGCGCCGTGCTCGGCTATGCCTATGCCGGGGCGTTCCGGCCGCGCCCGGCCTACCGCTTCGTCGTCGAGGATTCCGTCTATGTCGCGCCCGAGGCCAAAGGGCAAGGCGTCGGGCTGCTCTTGATGCAAGGGCTGATCGAAGCGGCCAAGGCGGCGGGTTTTCGCCAGATCATCGCGGTGATCGGCGACGGCCGGCCCGACAGCGCCTCGGTAAGGTTGCACGAGAAGCTCGGCTTTCGTCATTCCGGCCGCCTGGAAGGCTCAGGCTATAAGCACGGACGCTGGCTGGACACGGTTTTCATGCAGCTGCCGATCAACGGCGGGGCGTCCATCCCGCCTGATCCGCAATCGCTGCCCGAGCGCAAGTTCCGCCTGCAAAAATAAAGGGTTACGCCTCGACCAGCTTCAGTGTTCGGTCGAACACGCCAAGCACCCGGCCGAGTTCCTGGCCGCGCTTGAGGATGCGCCCGCCGGCGGCGATGACGGCGAACGCGCCTTGCCGGCGCGCCAGCTTCGGATCCTTGACGATCTGGAAAAGCGGCACTTCGCTGGTGCGGCGGAAGACGGAAAAAACGGCGCGGTCGGCGAGATGGTCGATGGCATAGTCGCGCCACTCATTGGCGGCAACCATACGGCCGTAGAGCCTGAGGATCTGGTCCAGTTCGCGCCGGTCGAACCGCACCGGCTGGTCGAGGCGTTCGCGTCTTGCCTCATGCAGCGGGATCAATATTGCGGATGCGTCCCCATCCTCCGTCCCGCTGCTGCGATCAGTCATGCCTGGATCCTCGCAATGAATCGTACGCCGACCAAAGTTGGCGCTTTCGTTGCCGAATTGCAAGGCCCGGCCGGGCAACGGCAGCACCGCGCGGTTTCTCCAGCGTCCAGTCACGTTTGCGAAACGCCTGTTGAAATTGGTGATGCTTTGCCACAATCCTGCCTTTTTTTATCCGTGCTCATGCCCCAATGTCCGACGAATTTACCGGCGTTGCCTGAGACGGTTCGGTCCGGCACCGGCTCGTAAACCCCAAGCCCCCCGCCCACGGGTCTGCGTCGGATCGAACCAACCTCGGTTTTTCCTTGGAAAGATCGGGTGCGACGATCCCAAAACCTAAATGACCGGCGTCAGAAGCAAGCTGACGCCGGTTTTTTATTAGCCGTGGCGATGCGATCCATCCAGATAGGCTGTCGTCGGAGGCTTGAGCGCGGTTATCCCTTCTCCCACAACAAGGGGAGAACGGGGGGCGCCCTATCTAAGGCTTGCGGATAAAGGCTGCGCCCAGGATCGGCCCGGGCATGCCGTCCTTGCCGACCGACTGCAGCAGCACGGCGCAGCCGCCCTTCTTGGCGATCTCGCTCATCGGCAGTTCGTAGCGCTGCGCCTTGCCGTGCCACATGCCGGCGGTCTGGATGCTGGAGACGGCGTTCCAGTAGGTCATGCTGCGGCCGCTGTTTTCGCCCTTGCCGATCTTTATCGTCTGCGGCGGATTGAAATAGACGATGACGACATGCGCGTCGGTTGGGCCGGTCACAGCGTCGCCGGCATCGATCATGACGCGATCGCTGGTCCGGCTGACCTTGATGCCGACGCGCATGCCTTCGCCGACCCTCTCCATGCGGGCCAGCGCGCCGTCGACTTCCTTGCGGCTGGCGCCGTTGACATGGCTGCGGCCGTTTATGACGGCTTGCGGGGTGTAGACGGAACGACTGCCGAAGGCGCGCATATACTCGTATTGCCGCTCGGTATTTTCCTTGCGGCTCAGCGTGTCCTGCCAGCCGAGGTAATCCCAATAATCGACATGATAGGCGAGCGCGACGATGTCCTCTTTGGCGGCGAGCTCGGCGAAGAATTCATCTGCCGGCGGACAGGAGTTGCATCCCTGGCTGGTGAAGAGCTCGACGACGCCTAATGGCTTGTCGGTTGGCTCGGCAAGGGCCCTGCCGGCAAACGCCGAGAGGGCCAGCGCAAGGGCCGCAAGCCGCAATGGTCTTCGAGATGGCATAGCCGTTCCGATCCCGCCGGTGACGCCGGCTTTGTTCTGGTTGTCGAAATATGTGGCAGAAGCGGCAGTCAACGGGAAGTCACGTTGCGGTGAAATTTTGCCGTTGCAACCGCTGGCAAGGGCGCAATAGGTGGACTTGCACTTTACGATGGAAGCGATTCGGGCGGCAATCAGCATGTGGCAATCTCTCCTGGCGCCGGTCGACCTCTATTGCGAACGGACGGGGCCCGAATTCTGGGCCGAGCCGCTCAATGCGCTGAGCAATCTGGCTTTTTTTGCCGCCGGGCTATGGGGTGTCTGGCAGGTGCGCAAGCGCGGCACCGGCACCTTCGCCGAAGTGCTGGCCTGGTGGGTGGTGGCGATCGGCGTCGGCTCGTCGCTGTTCCACACCTTTGCCAACCGTGGCACGGTCTGGGCCGACGTGCTGCCGATCGCCGGGTTCACGCTGGCCTACACGCTGTTCAACCTGCGGCGTTTTCTCGGCATGAAATGGGGCAAGGCGATCGCCATTTTCGTCGCCTTCTATGCCGTCGCCGGGCTGGTGACCTTTGCCGTGCCCGACTGGCTGCGCCAGGCGTCGAACGGGACGACCGGCTATCTGCCGCCCTTCCTGGCGCTCGCCTTCTTCGGCGCCATGGTGGCGGCCAGCGGCAACCGTGCCGGCTGGTACAATCTGGCGGGCTCGGCGATCTTCGTCGTGTCGGTCATCTGCCGGATGATCGATCCGCTGGTCTGCGGCGGCTTTCCGCTCGGCACGCATTTCCTGTGGCACATATTCAACGGGCTGATGCTCGGCGTGCTGCTGGCGGCGACAGCGCGGTTTGGAAAGCCGGGAATTAGGGCAGTAGGGCAGTAGGGCAGTAGGGCAGTAGGGGAATAAGTCGCTTCTCCTTGCTTCACCCTACTGCCCTACTCCCTTATTGCCCTACTCCCTTAAGCGGCCAGATCGCGCAGCACGTATTGCAGGATGCCGCCATTCTTGAAGTAGTCGAGCTCGTCCAGCGTATCGATGCGGCAGATGATCGGAACCTCTTTGACGCTGCCGTCGCCGTAGGTGATCCTGGCGATCATCTTCTGCCGCGGCTTGATGTTGCCCAGTCCGTCGATCTCGACCAGTTCGTCGCCCTTGAGGTTGAGCGAGGCCCATGAGGTGCCTTCCTCGAAGACGAAGGGGATCACGCCCATGCCGACCAAATTGGAGCGGTGGATGCGCTCGAAGGACTGGGCGATGACCGCGCGGACGCCCAGCAAATTGGTGCCCTTGGCCGCCCAGTCGCGCGACGAGCCGTTGCCATATTCGACGCCGGCGAAGATGACCAGCGGCACGCCTTCCTTCTTGTACCGCATGGCGGCGTCGTAGATCGATTCCTCTTCTTTCGACGGGTAATGGATGGTGTAGCCGCCCTCGCGGCCGTTCTCGCCCAGCATGTGGTTGCGGATGCGGATGTTGGCGAAGGTGCCGCGCATCATTACCTCATGATTGCCGCGGCGCGTGCCGTACTGGTTGAAATCGGCGACGCCGACGCCGTGGTCGGTGAGGTACTTGCCGGCCGGCGAGGCCGCCTTGATCGAACCGGCCGGCGAAATGTGGTCGGTGGTGATCTTGTCGCCGAACAGACCGAGCACACGCGCGCCCTTGATATCGCCGATCTTGCCGAAGCCCGACGTCATGCCGGCGAAATAGGGCGGGTTCTGCACATAGGTGGAATTGTCGTCCCAGGCATAGGTCTGGCCTTCCGGCGCCTTGACGTTCTGCCAGTACTCGTCGCCCTTGAAGACGTCTGCATATTTGCGGGCGAACAATTCGCGCGTGACGTTCTTCTCGATGAATTCCTGGATCTCGACCGAACTCGGCCAGATATCCTTGAGATAGACCGGATTGCCGTTGCGATCCTCGCCGAGCGGCTCGGTGGTCAGATCCTTGGTCACGGTCCCGGCCAGCGCGTGGGCGACGACCAGTGGCGGCGAGGCGAGATAGTTCGCTTGCACGTCGGGCGAGACGCGGCCTTCGAAATTGCGGTTGCCGGACAAGACTGCCGCAGCAATCAAGCCCTTATCGTTGATGGTCTTGGAGATCGGCGCCGGCAATGGGCCGGAATTGCCGATGCAGGTGGTGCAGCCGAAGCCGACCAGGTTGAAGCCGACCTGGTCGAGCTCCTTCTGCAGGCCGGATTTCTCGAGATATTCGGCGACGACCTGGCTGCCCGGCGCCAATGAGGTCTTGACCCACGGCTTCTGCTCGAGGCCGAGCCGGTTGGCATTGCGCGCCAACAGCCCGGCGCCGATCAGCACGCTCGGGTTCGAGGTGTTGGTGCAGGAGGTGATGGCGGCGATGACCACATCGCCATGGCCAAGATCGTAGCTCGTGCCCTCGACGGCATAGCGCTTGTCGATTTCGGCGGCCTTCCTGTAGTCGGACTGCATGGCCTTGGCGAAGCCGGCCGGAATGTCTTCAAGTGCGACCCGGCCTTCCGGCCGCTTCGGGCCGGCCATCGACGGGACGACACTGCCGAGATCGAGCTCCAGCAGGTCGGTGAAGACCGGATCGGCCGAGCCGGCATCGCGCCACAAGCCTTGCGCCTTCGAATAGGCCTCGACCAGGGCGATGCGGCTTTCGTCGCGACCGGACATTGTCAGATAGCGGATGGTTTCGCTGTCGACCGGGAAGAAGCCGCAGGTGGCGCCATATTCCGGCGCCATGTTGCCGATGGTGGCGCGGTCGGCCAGCGTCATGTTGGACAGGCCCGGCCCGAAGAATTCGACGAACTTGCCGACGACGCCCTTCTTGCGCAGCATCTGGGTGACGGTGAGCACCAGGTCGGTGGCGGTGACGCCTTCCCTCAGCCTGCCGGTGAGCCGGAAGCCGATGACTTCAGGCAGCAGCATGGAGACCGGCTGGCCAAGCATCGCGGCCTCCGCCTCGATGCCGCCGACGCCCCAGCCGAGAACGCCGAGGCCGTTGATCATCGTGGTATGTGAATCGGTGCCGACGCAGGTGTCGGGATAGGCGGTGGTCTCGCCGTCTTCGCTGTTGGTCCACACGACCTGACCGAGATATTCGAGATTGACCTGATGGCAGATGCCGGTGCCGGGCGGCACGACGCGGAAATTGCGGAACGCCTGCTGGCCCCATTTCAGGAACTTGTAGCGTTCCTCGTTGCGCTCATATTCAAGCTCGACATTGCGGGCGAAAGCCAGTGGCGTGCCGAATTCGTCGACGATGACCGAATGGTCGATGACCAGATCGACCGGCACCAGCGGATTGATCTTTTGTGGGTCGCCACCGAGCGAGGCCATGGCGTCGCGCATGGCGGCAAGGTCGACCACGGCTGGAACGCCGGTGAAATCCTGCATCAGCACGCGTGCCGGGCGATAGGCGATCTCGACGCCGGCGGTGCCCCGGTCAGTCAGCCAGCCGGCGACCGCCTGGATGCTCTCCTTGGTGACGGAACGGCCGTCCTCGTTGCGCAGCAGATTCTCCAGCAGCACCTTCATCGAATAGGGCAATTGGGCAATACCGGTGAGGCCGTTCTTTTCGGCCTCGACAAGGTCATAGTAAACGTACTCGGTGCCGCTGGCGGTCAGCGTGCGGCGGCAATTGAAGCTGTCGAGTGATTTGGACACGTGCGATCCCTAACTGTCGGTTGCCGGAAGGGAACGGACGCCAGTGGGCATGCAAATCACGCGCAAAGGTGCGGGTACGGCCATTTCCGCTATCCGTTCCCAAGCGTCCGGGCCGTTCAAGGCGGCACGCGCGCTGGTTCGGCGCAAATTCGGTTCCCGTGCCGACCGCTGGCACGGATGATGCGGATATAGAGAATTTTCTGGAATAGTTCTAGACACGGAATCGCCATTTTTGGTGCGGCGCACCGAAGCCGCGCCTGAACTTTCGGCGAAGGGGGACGGATGCGGCTGATCGCCGAAAATCTGGGCGGCGAACGCGGCGGCGAGACGGTATTTTCCGGCATCGAATTCGCGCTGGGGGATGGCCAGGCGCTGGTCGTCACCGGGCCGAACGGCGCCGGCAAATCGACGCTGCTCAGGATCGTCGCCGGACTGTTGCCGGTGGCGGCAGGCCGTGTGCGGCTCGAAGGTGGTGGCGAAGACTTTCCGTCGGCCGCCTCGGCGTGTCACTATCTCGGCCACCTCAACGCGATGAAGACGGCGCTGAGCGTTACGGAAAACCTGTGCTTCTGGCGCGATTTTTCGGGCGCCGGTTCCGCGGGTGTTGAAGAGGCGCTGGAAACCGTCGGGCTGGGCGGCATCGGCCATCTGCCTTTCGGCTATCTCTCGACCGGGCAACGTCGCCGCGCGGCGATTGCAAAACTGCTGGTAAGCCACCGGCCATTGTGGCTGCTCGATGAGCCGACGGCAGGACTGGACAAGGCTTCGGAGGAGAGATTCGGCGAATTGATGGGGAAGCACCTCGAGAGTGGGGGGATCGTGGTTGCGGCGACGCATTTGCCGCTTGGGATCGAGGGGGCACAAGGGCTGGTGATGGGCGAGGCCGTTTGATGTTGGTGCTCTACGGCGCCCCCCTCTGTCCTGCCGGACATCTCCCCCACGAGGGGGGAGATTGGCAGCTTCGTCGCTGCGCTCAACTCTCAACGATCGAGATTGGCGAAGGCAGTCGTGACTGCCAATCTCCGCCCTTGAGGGGCAGATGTCCGGCAGGACAGAGGGGGGTGCCCAGGCGAAAGCATCTCACATCATGCTAGCCCTCTTCCTGCGCGACATCCGCCTGAGTATCCGCGCCGGCGGCGGGGCGCTTACCGGCGTGATTTTCTTTCTCGCCGTTATCGCGACCATCCCCTTCGGCGTCGGTCCCGAGCTGAGGCTGCTGGCCCGCATCGGCCCGGCGATCCTGTGGATCGCCGCATTGCTGGCCTGCCTGCTCGGCCTCGACCGGCTGTTCCAGGCCGACCGCGAGGACGGCTCGCTCGATCTTCTGGTGCTTGGCAACGACCGGCACATGCTGGCCTTGACCGTTCTGACGAAATGCCTGGCGCATTGGGCGGGAAGCGTGCTGCCGCTGGTCATCGCCGCTCCCTTGCTCGGCCTGTTCATGAACATGGAGCCCATCGGCATCGGTGCCACGGCGCTGACGCTTCTGGTCGGCACGCCGGCGATCACCTTCATCGGTGCCGCCGGTGCCGCGGTGGCGGTGGCGCTGCCGCGCGGGGGCCTGCTGATCTCGGTGCTGGTGCTGCCGCTAACCATTCCCGTGCTGATCTTCGGCGTATCAGCAAGCTATGGCGCGGTGGCGGACCCCGATCCGTTCCTGCAGCCCTTCCTCATTCTTGCCGCGCTGACCCTGTTCCTTGCCGTGCTCGGGCCGGTGGCGGCGGCGCTGGCGCTGCGGCACGGAACGGATTGAGGCGTCGACTTCAGCTCATGCCTGCGGCGCGGCGAACAATTGCGGAGCCGATGGCGCGGCGTTAAGAGAAGACATGTCGGAACAAGGCGAGACGGACGGGTTGGAAAGCGCCGCGGAGCGAAAAGCATGAGCGTTCACGCCCTTTATGTCACCGCCGCCTATGCGATCACGGCCGTGGTGCTGGGTGGGCTGATCGGCTGGATTCTGCTCGACCAGCGCGGCCGCAAGCGAGAGCTTGCCGAGCTGGAGGCATCCGGCGTGCGCCGGCGCTCCGATAAGGCAGTAAAATCATGAGCACGGAAACCCAAACACCGGCGCGCCGCCGCCTGATCGTGCTGCTGCCGCTGGTGGTCTTTCTCGGGCTGGCGGGATTGTTCCTGGCGCAGCTTTTGTCCGGGCGCGACGTGTCGGAAGTGCCGTCAGCGCTGATCGGCCTGCCGGCGCCGCAGACCAACCTGCCGGCGCTCGAAGGCACCAATTTGCCGGGCCTCGATTCAAAACAGTTCGCCGGCAAGGTGACGCTGGTCAACGTCTTCGCGTCCTGGTGCGCGCCGTGCCGCGAAGAGCATCCGGTGCTGCTGGCGCTGTCGCAGGACAGACGCTTCGTCATGGCGGCGCTGAACTACAAGGACCAGCCGGAAAACGCCCGTCGGTTCCTTGGCGATCTCGGCAACCCATTCCAGGCGATCGGCGTCGACCAGGCCGGACGCACGGCGATCGACTGGGGTGTCTACGGCGTGCCGGAAACCTTCGTCATCGGCAAGGATGGCAAGATCGCCTATAAGCATGTCGGGCCGCTGACGCCGGACTCGGCGCGGACGCTGCTGCTGCCGGAGATCGAGAAGGCGCTGGCCGTGCCGGGCTGATTGCCCGCCGTTTCATCAAAGGTCGACGGAAGACTCAGCCGTAGATCTGCTTGTGGACCTGGTAGAGCATTTCTGAGCGATCGGCGCGCATGTCGGCGAGGTCGCGGCTGGTGAAGCTGTCGATTTCGGCGACGAGGCGGTTGTAATGCCGGCGCTTGGCGATGCTGGCGCGAGCGCGGCTCATGAGGCTGTCGATGATCATAGCGAGTCTCCTTTTGCGCCGCATTTGCGGCCAGTTGTTCCTCCCTTGATCGATACGAAGCATGACATAGTTATGGTGCGTTGCAAAAATAAGATGTTGCAATGCACCATTGCGCTGGGCGCATAGCCGGTTAACCGGATGTGACCTGCCGTCCGCGCCAGCATTCGCTTCCATAAGGCTTCTGACGCATCATCGATCTTGCTATATCGAGCGTGGGCTGGCTTGATCGCGCCTCGCCAAGCGACTGCTACCGGGAGGAACCATGGCCAGCGAATTCTACGAAGTTCTCGATCCGCGCTTTTCGCGGCTGTTCAACGGCAATGCACAGGTCGACAGGCTGTTTACCGGCTGCCGATGGGCGGAAGGACCGGCCTGGTTTGCAGCCGGGCGCTATGTGGTATGGTCCGACATCCCGAACAATCGCATGCTGCGTTACGACGAGACCGACGGCAGTGTCAGCGTGTTCCGTCAGCCGTCGGGCAATTCCAACGGCAACACCGTCGACCGGCAAGGCCGGCTGGTTACTTGCGAGCATTCCGGCCGCCGTGTCAGCCGGACCGAGCATGACGGCTCGGTCATCACCATCACCGACAAATGGCGCGGCAAGCGGCTGAACTCGCCCAATGACGCGGTGGTCAAGTCCGATGGCTCGATCTGGTTCACCGATCCGAGCTACGGCATCGATACCGATTACGAGGGCGACAAGGCCGAAAGCGAGATCGGCGCCTGCCATGTCTATCGGGTCGATCCCGGCACCGGCGAGACCGAGGCGGTGATCACCGACATGGTCAGGCCCAACGGGCTCGCCTTCTCGCTCGACGAGAGCAAGCTCTATGTAGCGGATACCGGCCGTACGCATGGTGCGCAAAACCCGGCGCACATCCGGGTGTTCAATGTCGGCCAGGGCGGCAAGACGGTCTCAGGCGGAAAGGTCTTTGCCGACTGCACCGCCGGCCTGTTCGACGGTTTCAGGCTGGATGCGGACGGCCGCATCTGGACCAGCGCCGCCGACGGCATCCACTGCTACGATCCAGACGGGACGCTGATCGGCAAGGTCAAGGTACCGGAAGTCGTTGCCAATTGCGTGTTCGGCGGCAACAAGCTGAACTGCCTCTACATCGCCGGCACGACCTCGCTCTACATGGTCCGGCTTATGGTCAACGGCGCCAAAACCTACTGAGCGGATGCCAAGCATATCCAAGGGAGGGAACCATGCCGTTCGTGAACATCCGCCTGGTCAAGGAGGTGATTGCCGATGACCCGGCCGGCAAAAAGGCCGCGATCGCCGCCCAGGTGACAGCGGCTATCACCGCCGTCACCGGCCTGACCAACAACGATGTCTGGGTGGTCTTCGAGGAGGTCGCTGCACGCGACTGGTTCGTCGGCGAAACCGACGTCGAGACGCGGAGAGGCAAGGGTTGAGCGCCGCTCAGCCAGCGCGGATGAACTCGGCGAAATCCGAAACGGCGCCGCGCATCGCCAGCCGGTTTTCCGGTTCCGCCAGGATTTTCTCAACCTCCGGCCGCCTCTTGCCGAGCAGCGCGATTTCGAGCGCTGCTTCGTCATAGAGCGCGAAAGACATTGTCCGCATGACCTCGACCAGTGCGGCGCGGGCAAACAGCGAGCGCGGCGAAGCATGCACCAGCATGGCTGGCTTGCCGACGGCGGCATCGCGCGACACCAGCCAGTCGAGCGCGTTCTTCAGGCCGCCTGGCACGCCGTGTGCGTATTCCGGGCAGGAGACGATGACGCCGTCAGCGGCGGTGACCGCATCGATCAGCGCCGCTGCTTGCGGCGGCGTCCGCTCGCCTTCGTCGTCGGGGTTGAAGATCGGCAGCCGACCAAGCCCGTCATAGACGGAGATGTGACAGTCCGGCGGCGCGTTTTGCGTGAGGGCCGCGACCAGGGCCGAATTGGTCGAGGCGGCGCGCAGGCTGCCGGAAATGGCGAGAATGTTCAGCAAAGGGACCGGCTCGGCGATTCGTTGCCGGGCACGCTACCACATGGTCTGCTTGTAATCCTCGTCAAGCCAGCGGTCGGTGGCCTCCGCCGTTTCGGCAAGCGCCAGCTGGTCGCGCAGGATCTGGCCGAGCGTCGGCAGCGTCGCACGGTCGTACCAGGTTTCGGGCTTCCACAGTTCGGAGCGCATGAAGGCCTTGGCACAATGCATGTAGGCAGCCTTGACCGTCACCACGACGACGCTTTGCGGTGCCTTGCCGTCGACCGCCAGCCGCTCGCGCAATGCCGCATCGACGGTGATGCGGGCATCGCCGTTGACACGCAGCGTCTCGTTCATGCCGGGAATGAGGAAGAGCAGCCCGACCGAGGGATTGAGAAGGATGTTCTCCAGCGTGTCGAGCCGGTTGTTGCCCGGCCGGTCGGGGATGGCGATGGTCTTCTCGTCGAGCACTGCCACAAAGCCCGGCCTGTCGCCCTTGGGCGTCACATCGGCATTGCCGGCGCCGTCGGACGAGCCGATCAGCACGAACGGGCTCTTGCCGATGAAGGAACGGCAGTGGCCGTCCAATGTCTTCAATTCCTTGCGAATCGAGCCGTCGGTCGGCCGAGGCGTCTTGTAGATCGTCCTCAGCTCGTCGCGCGTGATGATGAATTCCATCCACGTCCCCTCCTATTCTGACGCAATTCCCAGGGGAAACCGCTGCACAGACCTTTTCCTGGAGTTGCTACTTGCCGGCCTTTCCCGCTTTCTCGGTCTTGTCCTCGAGCGAATGGCGCAGGATCAGCGGCATCTGGCTGAAGGTGAACAGAAGCGTGATCGGCATGATGCCCCAGACCTTGAAGGTAACCCATGTATCGGTGGAAAAATTCCGCCAGACCGCTTCGTTGACAAGGGCTAGGAACAGGAAGAACAGGCCCCAGCGGAAGGTGAGCTTGCGCCAACCCTCGGCGTCGAGATTGAAGGCCGATTCGAAGACATAGCCGAGCAGCGATTTGCCGAAGAACAGGCCGCCGAGCAGCACGCCGCCGAACAGCGTGTTGACGATGGTCGGCTTCATCTTGATGAAGATATCGTCCTGCAGGTAGAGCGTCAGCGCACCGAAGATGAAGACGACGACGCCCGACACCATCGGCATGATCGGCAAGGTACGGGTCAGCAGCCAGGAAGCGATCAGCGCGACCGCGGTCGCGGCCATGAACAGGCCGGTGGCGACGAAGATCGGTCCGCCGAACTCGCCCAGCGCCGGGAATTTCTGCACCAGCCATGCGCCGCGCGCATTGGCGAAGAAGAATACCATCAGCGGGCCAAGCTCCAGTACCAGCTTGAGCAGCGGATTGACGGCTTCCTTCTTCTGCTTTTGCGGGTCGGATGGGTCGCGTTCGAGAATGGGTGGGCTCATAAGGTCCTTCTTACGCATGATTCAATCCAAAAAGCCTGCACCTTATTGGGATCATGCTCGTCAAGCCACGCCAGCGATCGCCCTGGCGAATTCGCTTGCGGAAAAGGGTTCGAGGTCGTCGACCTGTTCGCCGACGCCGATGAAATAGACCGGCAATTTATGCTTCGCCGCGATCGCCACCAGAATACCGCCGCGCGCCGTGCCGTCCAGCTTGGTCATCACCAGGCCGTTGACGCCGGCGACATTGCGGAAGATCTCGACCTGGTTGAGCGCGTTCTGGCCGGTGGTGGCATCGACCGTCTGCAGCACCGTGTGCGGCGCTTCCGGATCGAGCTTGCCCAGTACGCGGACGATCTTTTCCAGTTCCGCCATCAGTTCGGTCTTGTTCTGCAGCCGCCCGGCGGTGTCGATGATCAGCACGTCCGAGCCGGCCTCCTTCGCCCGCTCGAATGCGTCATAGGCGAGGCCAGCGGCGTCGGCGCCGAGCTTCGAGGCAATGACTGGCGAGTTGGTGCGCTCGCCCCAGATCTTCAGCTGCTCGATGGCGGCTGCGCGGAAAGTATCGCCGGCGGCGAGCATCACCGAGAGGCCGCCATCGGTGAGCTTTGCGGCGAGCTTGCCGATAGTCGTTGTTTTCCCGGTGCCGTTGACGCCGACCACCAGGATGACATGCGGCTTATGGCTGAGGTCGAGTTCCAGCGGCATGGCGACATGGGACAGCACCTTCTCCACCTCGGCCGCCATGATGGCGCGGACTTCGGTATCGGAGACGTCCTTGCCGTAGCGGCTGGCGGAGAGTGCATCGGTTACGCGCAAAGCCGTCTCCATGCCGAGATCGGCGCGGATCAGCACGTCCTCCAGGTCCTGCAGCGTGTCCTCGTCGAGTTTCCGCTTGGTGAAGACGCCGGCGATGTTGCCCGACAACTCCCGGGAGGAGCGCGCAAGCCCGTCTCGCATGCGCTGGAACCAGGAGCGCCTCGGCGTCGGTTCGGGCGCCTTCTGCGGCTCGGCTTTCTGCTCGACCTTCTTGGTTACGGTGACTTTGCCGGGGGCGGGCTTTGGCTCCGGCGATGGTTGCGGGACGGCCTCCGGCTCGGGCGCGATCTCGGCGAGCGGCGGCTTCGTCTCGACGGGCGCTGGCTGGCGGATCGGCGGCGGGATTTCGGCCGGCGGCGGCGCTTCGGGTGCTGGTGGCGTGATTTCGGCAGTGGGTGCCGCGTCTTGCGCAGGTTGGCGCTGCCCCTCACCCTCACCCGTTCCGGGGCGCGCCGCTTGTCTCACCCGTCCTTCGGACCCCCGTAAGGGACGGGGAGAGGGGGGCGTCAGCGCCGGAGCTTTTTCTTTGCCGCTTTCAAAACGAGGCTCGGCGTGACGATCAGCACCCTTCTCCCCGTCACTATACGGGGAGAACGTGCCTGCAGGCGGATGAGGGGCAGCGCCACGTTCGGATGGCGGAGGCTCAGTCTGGACGATTTCTGGCTGCGTCGGCTCTGGCTCAGGAATTTCCTTCGGCTCTGGCTCTGGGGCTGGCTCGGGAACGACGGGAGCGGCGTCTGACGCAGCCTGTTCAGCAGGCGCCTCTGGCTCCTCGACCGGAGCGGGTTCTGGCTGGGTGTCCGGCTCGACCAGAAGGGTCGGCGCAGGTTCGGGCTCGGCCTCTTCAACAGGCGCCGGCTGCGGCGCGGGTGCTTCCGCCTCGACCGGCGGTACGGCTTCGGGGCGAGGCTCTTCGCGTTTCAAAAACTCCGGAACGGTCTGCTCGGCGGCCGGCTTCAGCGCCTCCAGTTCGTCCCATTTGATCGGCGGCAGCGGTGCGGTCTCGTCGGGCCGCTCCTCGACCACTTCCTTCTTGCCGAACGAAAATATCTTCTTGAAAAAACCAGCCATGTCTTGCGCTCTCAGACGCCGCGGGCGGCAAGCGGCGCGGCGATCAGTCTGATACCGTCATGGCCGGCGATATCAGCCTCGACGATGTCGCCAGGCGCGCCCGCCGACAACACTGCCAGCGTAAACCCCTCGGTGCGGCCAAGGCCGTCACGCTCGACCAGGATCGACTGATGCGTTCCGGCGAGCGAGGCAAGATGGCGGCGATAGGCGGCCTCGCCGGCGGTGCGCAGGCGTGCCGCGCGTTGCTTGACGACGTCGCGGCGGAGCTGCGGCATGCGCGCGGCGGGCGTGCCTTCGCGCGGCGAAAACGGGAAGACATGAAGATGCGTCAGGCCGCATTCCTCGACGATCTCCAGCGAGTTTTCGAACATGGCGTCCGTCTCGGTCGGGAAGCCGGCGATGATGTCTGCGCCGAAAACGATACCGGGGCGCAGTTTGCGCACATCCTCGCAAAAGCGGATCGACTGGTCGCGGCTGTGCCGGCGCTTCATCCGCTTCAGGATCATGTCGTCACCCGATTGCAGCGACAGATGCAGATGCGGCATCAGCCTGGGCTCGGTGGCGATGGCGTCCAGCAGATCGTCGTCGGCCTCGATCGAATCGATGGAGGAAAGCCGCAGGCGCTTCATGTCGGGCGCCTGCTTCAGGATGGTCTTGACCAATTTGCCGAGCTTCGGTGCGCCAGCCAGGTCGGCGCCGAAACTGGTCATGTCGACGCCGGTCAGCACGATCTCGGCATAACCATTGCCGACGAGTCGCTTGACCTGCTCGACCACGGCGCCCATCGGCACGGAGCGCGAATTGCCGCGACCGTAGGGAATGATGCAGAAGGTGCAGCGGTGGTCGCAGCCGTTCTGCACCTGGACGAAAGCGCGTGCCCGGCCCTCGATGGCGTCGACCATGTGGGCGGCCGTCTCGCGTACCGAAAAAATATCGTTGACGCGCGCCTTTTCGGTGTCGTTGACGCCGAAATCCGGCAGCGCGCGATAGGAATGCGCCTTCAGCTTTTCCTCATTGCCGAGGACGAGGTCGACCTCGTCCATGGCGACGAAATCCTGCGGGCCGGTCTGCGCGGCGCAGCCGGTGACGATGATGCGGGCGGCCGGGTTCTCACGGCGGGCTTTTCTGATCGACTGCTTGGCTTGGCGTACAGCCTCGCCGGTGACGGCGCAGGTGTTGAAGATGATGGCGCCGCCTTCGAGGCCGCCGAGGCCCGCACTTTCGGCTTCACGCCGCATCACCTCGGATTCATAGGTGTTCAGCCGGCAACCGAAGGTGACGACCTCGATGCCCTTGTTGCCAAGAGGAGCCATCAGGCGGCGCTTTCGGTGTCGCGCGCCCACGCCCCGGTCGCCGGATCGAAGCTGCCGGAAAATTCCCATTCGGCGGCACCGGTGAGGATGACGTGGTCGTCGTCGCGCCACAGAACATGCAGCGAGCCGCCGCCGGGCGTTATCAGTGTGACGCTGCGGCCGGTGCGCCGGGTGCGGGCCGCGGCGACCACGGCGGCGCAAGCGGCCGAGCCGCAGGCCCTGGTCAGGCCGGCGCCGCGCTCCCAGGTGCGGATGATCATGGTCTCCGGCGAAGTCACCTGCGCGATGGTGATGTTGGCGCGCTCGGGGAAGATCGGGTGGTTTTCGAGCAGCGGGCCGAAGCGCTCGAGCTCGTAGGACCAGACGTCGCGGTCGACCCAGAAGATAGCGTGCGGATTGCCCATCGAGACGACCGACGGCGAATGCAGCACCGGGGCATCGATCGGGCCGATCTGCAGCTCGATCATGCGGGTGTCGCGGAATTCCTCGGCCAGCGGGATGTCCTGCCAGCCAAAGCGCGGCCTGCCCATGTCGACCGAGATCATTCCGTCGGCATGTTCCTCGGCGTTTAGGATGCCGGCGACTGTTTCAAAGGCAAATGTCTTCTGGCCGGTCTCGGCGGCGAGCGCCTGGACGACACAGCGCATGCCGTTGCCGCAAGCTTGCGCGCTGGTCCCGTCGGAATTCAAGATATCGATGAAAAAGGCGGTGCCCGGCGTCTTGGCGTCGTGGATCGCCATGATCTGGTCGAACCGGGTCGACGTGTCGGCATTGAGCGCGACGGCTGCCGCAGACGTCACGCGATCGGCACGGCCACGCATATCGGCAACGATGATTTCGTTGCCGATGCCGTTCATCTTGGCGAAAGGGGCCGCGCTTGCCATCGATCGAAAGGTCTCTTGCCGGTTTGGCGCCTATATGGCGGATAGCGGCAGAAATTACCAGCGCGGCGTGATTTTCACGTCACCGCGAAGACGCCAAGCACGATCAGCAGGAAGATGATCAGCACGATGCCGATGAGGATGCGCGCGCCAGTAGCGGCGGCTCCGGCCAGTGCCGGCATGCCGAGCAGGCTCGCCGCGGCCGCGATAATCAAAAGAATGATAATCCACCTGATCATAAGAGGCACCTCGCAACCGACAGGTTTGAACAACCTACAAACGTCTATGTGATGCCTCAGGTTCCGCCGCGCTAAACCTCCGGTACGTCCCAGACTTCGCCCGGCCGCAAGGCGCGAAAACGTTGCCGCGGCAGGCCGGCAGCATCGAGCGCTTCGCCGAGCTTTCTGGGCGGCTCCTCGATCGGCTCGTTGGTGAGCCGGAACGTGCCCCAGTGACAGCCGGCGGCATAGGCGGCGTTGCACAAAAGCATGCCTTGCACCGCCTCTTCCGGATCCTGGTGATGAGGCGCCATGAACCAGCGCGGCTCGTAGGCGCCGATCGGCAGGATGGCGAGGCGGAAGCCACCGTGCTTTTGCGCCATCAGCCGGTAATTGATGCCGCCATGGAAGCCGGTGTCGCCGGCGAAATAGATCTTTGCGTCGGGTGTCTCGACGACGAAACCCGCCCACAGCGCCATGCGCCGGTCGCGAGTACCGCGGGCCGACCAGTGATGCACCGGCTCGACATGGACGGCGACGCCATCGCCGATATCGACTCGGTCGCCCCAGTCATGCGCGGAAAGCCGCATACCGGGCACGGCGGCGCCGATGATTGTGTCATTGCCAAGCGGCGTCAGCAGCAGCGGGTCGTGTTTTGCCTTCAGGCGCTTCAGCGTGGCGAGGTCGAGATGGTCGTAATGGTTGTGGCTGACCAGCACGAGGTCGATCGGCGGCAAATGCGAAAAGGCGATGCCCGGCGGATTGACGCGTTTCGGCCCGGCGAAGGAGAGCGGCGAGACACGCCGCGACCAGACCGGATCGGTCAGGATGTTCAGGCCTGCTGTCTGGACGAGCAGCGAGGAATGACCGACCATGGTGAGGCGCAGCGCAGAACCATCGATGCGCTCGACCGGTCTTGCCGGCGGAAACGGGCTCGGATCCGCCGTCGGCCATTTCGAGCGCTCGCGGCTCAGTTGCCACTTCAACAGATCGGCAAAGCGACCCGGCGGCCGTCCGCCGGGATTGAAGAACAAGGTGCCGTCGAAATGATCGCTGGGCGGCCCGCTGTAATAGCGGTTGGCGGCTCTCTTTCTCGCGGCCAAGAAATCGGCTCCCTGCAGTTTGCTGATCGCCAAGAGATAATGCCGGAGCCGGCCCGCACAAGCATTGAGGTGAACGCCAAGGAAACGCCAAGGATTTGACGCCAGCGCGCCGTATCGCATCAACCGGAGAGGCCGGCCAAAGGCCAAGGCGCGACGCAATTCAGGCAATGTGCATTTTGCGACAAATTTGCAACATTAGCGGCGCAAACCGTATTTTAACCATATCGGGTTGAAATTTCGCCACCTTCTCCATCTTGGTGAGGGGGACATTGCGCGGACGGCTTCCCCAGCTCGATCCGACGGAGGTTGAAGAATGAAATTTTCGAAAACCGGCCTGCTGGCCGTATCGCTGGCCGCGCTCGTTGCGAGCGGCTGTTCGACCTCGCGGTTCTCATCGATGGACGAGCAGCAGCCGGCGCCGCTGGAAGCTGCGCCTGCCGGCAAGGTGACTGCAAACCAGTTGCCGCCACCGGCGACACCCGGCGCCGCCGACCCGTCGAAATTTCCGACTGCGCCGCAGAACACGCAGGTCGCCTCGCTGCCGCCCGACGGGACGGCGCCGGCCGGTGCGGCCGACCTGACCGCCTCTAGCGTCGCTGGTGTGTGGAAAGCAAGCGTGTCCGGCCAGAGCTGTCAGGTGGCGACGCCGCAGACCAAATTCGGGTCGGGCTACCGCGCCGGACCGCTGCATTGCCCGGCGCCGATCGACGGCATCAAATCCTGGAACGTCGCCGGCAAGCAACTGACGCTCTATGACGAGAATGGCGGCACGCTGGCACGGCTTTATTCCTCGGGCGGCGAGAAATTCGACGGCCAGACTTCCAACGGCCTGCCGATCTCGCTTACAAGGTAAGAGAACGGCCCCCATTGGTACGCAATTCCGGACGGAAAACCGCTACATACTTTTCCTGGAATTGCTCTCTTTTGTTTTTTACGCAATTCCGGACAGAAAACCGCTACACACTTTTCTTGGAATTGCTCCGGAACGACGTGACCGATGCATCTGCGTGACGGCCTCCAGACCCATGCGACCGTCAAGCAGCGCTATGACCATCTGGTCGAGACGGGCGCCATCGGGCGCGATCCGGCGCAGGAGCGGATCGCCGCTGCGCTCGACCGGCTGATCGACGAGATATCGGCAAAGCGGCTGGCGCATAAATCAAGCGCGCTGGGGTGGTTGTTCGCCCGCAAGCGCGAGGGGCACGAGGCGGTCAAGGGCCTCTATATCCATGGCGGCGTCGGCCGCGGCAAGACCATGCTGATGGACATGTTCTTCGAGCTGTTGCCGGTGCGGCGCAAGCGCCGCGTGCATTTCAACGATTTCATGGCCGACGTGCAGGACCGCATCCAGAAGCACCGGCAGGCGCGTAAAGAGGGTACGGTCAAGGAGGACGACCCGATCCCGCCGGTGGCGCGCGCGCTTGCCGAGGAAGCCTGGGTGCTGTGCTTCGACGAGTTTTCGGTCACCGACATCGCCGATGCGATGATCCTGTCCAGGTTGTTTTCGGCGTTGTTTGCCAATGGCGTGGTGCTGGTCGCCACCTCCAATGTCGCGCCGCAGGATCTCTACCGCGACGGCCTGAACCGTCAGTTGTTTTTGCCGTTTGTCGCTATCCTGGAGCGCCACGCGCACGTGCTGGCGCTGGACGCCGACAAGGATTACCGCCTAGACAAGCTCAGCCGCATGCCGGTCTACATCACCCCGGCCGATGCCGCCGCCGACCATGCGCTCGACGAGCTATGGGCGGTGATGACGCATGGCAGGCCGACGGCCGAGACGATGCTGACGGTTAAGGGCCGACACGTCGTGGTGCCGCGTACTGCCGGCGAGGCGGCGCGGTTTTCGTTCGCCGATCTCTGCGAGAGGCCGCTCGGGGCCCGCGACTATCTTGCCATTGCCAGCCGTTTCTCGACCATTGTCATCGACCGGGTGCCGGTGCTCGGCGAAGGCAAGCGCAACGAAGCCAAGCGCTTCATCCTGCTGGTCGATACGCTCTACGATCATCATGTACGGCTGGTGATGAGCGCCGCGGCACCGCCGGCGCAGCTCTATACGGCCAAGCGCGGCAACGAAGTCTTCGAGTTCGAGCGCACCGCATCGCGGCTGATCGAGATGCAGAGCCACGACTGGCTGGAGAACTGGGCGGAGAGGCAGAGGGCGCAGGGATCATCGACCGAGGCACGGCAGCTTAGGCGTGAGGGATAGTTAAGAGAGGCCGCTGCCGCCGGCGCCTATAACCGATAAACATACATGACGAACCCCTCCGCCTGCCCACGCGGCTCTTTTCGCGACTCGTAAAGTGCGCGAGCAGCAACATTGTCCGGCTCGGTGCCGACCCACGCCTCCTCACAGCCATGCTCGCAACCGAGTGCGAACATGGCGTCGAGCATCCTCGTCGCAATGCCCTGGCGTTGAAAGGCCGGCGCCACGCCGACCTCGTCTATGTAGAGTTCGCTCACCTTGTCCGGGTGGCGGTGGATGACGGCTGCGCATTGGCCAACGACGATGCCGCCGGCGAGGGCCACGACCATGAAATGACCGGGCTCCGCGAGATAGGCGGAGAGCCGATCCGGCCTGACCGGCTCGTCGAAGACTTCGTCGGCAACCCGCATCAAAAGAGCGTCATCGCCAGGAAACAGCCTTCTGATTTCCAGTGCCATTGTGTAGAATTCCTCTAGTCGGCGCCAGAATGTTGACGTTTACGTAATTCCCATTGTTTCTAACCGATTGAAATTATTCACTGCAAAATAATCGTTTGAATTTTTGTGCGGCCGGGGCTATTGCGTGCGGCGAATTTCGCGGTTCCGCAGCATTCCGGCCTCTTCCTCCGACGCCGTCATCAAATCGTCAAGGATTTGGGCGCCGTCATAGTCAAAGGGAAAACATCCTGACATGGCACGCAACAAGATAGCGCTCATCGGCTCGGGCATGATCGGCGGCACCCTCGCCCACATGGTCGGCCTCAAGGATCTCGGCGACGTCGTGCTGTTCGATATCGCCGAAGGCATCCCGCAAGGCAAGGGGCTGGACATCGCGCAGTCGTCGCCGGTCGATGGGTTCGACTCCAGGCTGACCGGCGTCAACGACTATGCCGGCATCGAGGGCGCCGACGTCTGCATCGTCACCGCCGGCGTGCCGCGCAAGCCCGGCATGAGCCGCGACGATCTTCTGGGCATCAATCTGAAGGTGATGGAGCAGGTTGGCGCCGGCCTCAAGAAATACGCGCCGAAAGCCTTCGTCATCTGCATCACCAATCCGCTCGACGCCATGGTCTGGGCGCTGCAGAAGTTTTCCGGCCTGCCCAAGAGCCATGTCGTCGGCATGGCCGGCGTGCTCGACAGTTCGCGCTTCCGTTATTTCCTGGCCGAGGAATTCAAGGTCTCGGTCGAGGACGTCACCGCCTTCGTGCTCGGCGGCCATGGCGATTCCATGGTGCCGATGATCCGCTATTCGACGGTTGCCGGCATCCCGTTGCCCGACCTCATCAAGATGGGCTGGACCTCGAAGGAGCGGCTCGACCAGATCGTGCAGCGCACCCGCGACGGCGGCGCCGAGATCGTCGGCCTGCTCAAGACCGGCTCTGCCTTTTATGCGCCGGCCGCCTCGGCCATCGCCATGGCCGAAGCCTATCTCAAGGACAAGAAGCGGGTGCTGCCCTGTGCGGCGTACCTCTCCGGCCAATATGGCGTCAAGAACACCTATGTCGGCGTTCCCGTGGTGATCGGCGCCGGCGGCGTCGAGCGGATCATCGAGATCGAGCTCACAAAGAACGAGCAGAAGATGTTCGACAATTCGGTCGCGGCGGTGCAGGGCCTGTGCGACGCCTGCGTCAAGATCGCTCCACATCTCGCGGCCAAGTAAGCCGGTAACCAAGCCCGCCAAGCAAGCTGGAGACATAGCGCATGAACATCCATGAGTATCAGGGCAAGGCGCTGCTGAAAGGCTTTGGCGCACCGGTGGCCGAGGGCGTGCCGGTGTTCAAGGCGAGCGAGGCGGAAGCTGCCGCCAAGGCGCTGCCCGGCCCACTCTATGTGGTCAAGAGCCAGATCCATGCCGGCGGCCGCGGCAAGGGCAAGTTCAAGGAGCTCGGGCCCGATGCCAAGGGCGGCGTCAGGCTGGCGAAGTCGGTGGCCGAGGTCGTCGCCAACGCCAAGGAGATGCTCGGCCACACGCTGGTCACCAAGCAGACCGGCCCGTCCGGCAAGCAGGTCAACCGCCTCTATATAGAGGACGGCGCCGACATCGAGCGCGAGCTCTATCTGTCGATCCTGGTCGACCGCTCGGTCGGGCGCGTCGCCTTCGTCGTCTCGACCGAGGGCGGCATGGACATCGAGGCGGTCGCCCACGACACGCCGGAAAAGATCATTACCGTCGCCATCGACCCGGAAAAGGGCGTGACGGCCGACGATGTGAAGAAGCTCAACGCCGCACTGAGGCTCGACGGCGACGCCGCCAAGGACGGCTCCACGCTGTTTCCGATCCTCTACAAGGCGTTTGTCGAGAAGGACATGAGCCTGCTCGAGGTCAACCCGCTGATCGTCATGAAGAGCGGCCGGCTTCGCGTGCTCGACGCAAAAGTGTCGTTCGACAACAATGCGCTGTTCCGTCACCCGGATGTGCTCGAATTGCGCGACACCACCGAAGAGGACGAGAAGGAGATCGAGGCGTCGAAATACGACCTCGCCTATGTCGCGCTCGACGGCAATATCGGCTGCATGGTCAACGGCGCCGGCCTTGCCATGGCGACGATGGACATCATCAAGCTCTACGGCGCCGAGCCCGCCAACTTCCTCGATGTCGGCGGCGGCGCGTCGAAAGAAAAGGTGACGGCGGCGTTCAAGATCATCACCAAGGATCCGGCGGTCAAAGGCATCCTGATCAACATCTTCGGCGGCATCATGAAGTGCGACATCATCGCCGAGGGCGTCATCGCCGCGGTCAAGGAGGTCGGCCTGCAAGTGCCGCTGGTGGTGCGGCTGGAAGGCACCAATGCCGAGCTTGGCAAGAAGATCATCAACGACAGTGGACTGAACGTGGTGTCGGCCGATGACCTCGATGACGCAGCCAAGAAGATTGTCGCGGCGGTGAAGGGCGACTGATGCATCGGTTGCTGGCCATAGCGCTCTGCGGCATGGCTTTTTGGGCCAGCGCGGCGACTTCGGCTGAAGATCCGGCATCGCCTGCCTGGATCGGCAAGCGGGTGAATTTGTTCATGAGTCTGTGCCCGGCGACCGCGCCTCGGTTCGGCAGGTTTAATGCGGCCGCCCGGAATAGCGGCTTCCTGGCCGGCGCGAAGGGACGTCTGATTTACAAAGCTACAGAAGTCGTTGCCTCGATCAGAAATTCGGGTGGCAGATGCGATTGCCTGGTTTCCTTTGGCACAGACAATCCGAAGCTCGCGGCGGATATGATCCTGAAAAGACTGCTTTCCAGATATGGTAGCAGGTTCCAGGCGGATGAAGATCCCAATTCCCTCGGGGAGCTCAAGACCGCAGACGGCAATCTGCCTATCCAAGTGGTGACTACGCGTGAGGCTAAGGGCCAATGGATCGGTGCTGTCGTTCACGGAAATAAAAAATGCCCAGCTTGAACACAGAACTTCATGGTCGAGGTCGCTAGGCGATGCCTCCACACAAGATAAACCTCGTCGAGGCGGCGGATGCGAAGATCAAGAAGGTCTTCGATCCGCATATTGCCGGCGACGTGAATGACAGCCAGGTCAAGATCGCCAAGTTCGGCGAGGCCTTCGACTGGCACGCACATGACAATGAGGACGAGGCGTTCCTGGTGCTGCGCGGCCGCATCGCCATCGATTTCCGCGACGGCACGGTGGAACTTGGCAGCGGCGAGTTCATCGTCGTGCCGCGCGCCGTCGAGCACCGGCCGCGCTCGCTGAGCGAGGAACCTGTCGTGCTGATGTTCGAGCCGGCGACGACGCTCAACACTGGCAACGCCAAAAGCGACCTCACCGTCGCCGACCTGAAGCGGTTGTGACCATGAGCGTGCGGCCTTCCCCGATCAACGGTTTTTAAAAAGGACCACCATGTCCATTCTCGTCGACAAGAACACCAAGGTGCTAGTGCAGGGCCTGACCGGCAAGACCGGCACGTTCCACACCGAACAGGCGCTCGCCTATCACGGCACAAAGATGGTCGGCGGCATCCACCCCAAGAAGGGCGGCGAGACCTGGACCGGCGCCAAGGGCGAGACGCTGCCGATCTTCTCCACCGTTGCCGAAGGCAAGGCGAAGACCGGCGCCAATGCCTCCGTCGTCTACGTGCCGCCGGCGGGTGCTGCCGAAGCGATCCTGGAAGCGATCGAGGCCGAGATCCCGCTGATCGTCTGCATCACCGAGGGCATACCGGTGATGGACATGATCAAGGTCAAGGCAAGGCTCGACCGCTCGACATCGCGGCTGATCGGGCCGAACTGCCCCGGCGTGCTGACGCCCGACGAATGCAAGATCGGCATCATGCCCGGCAACATCTTCCGCAAGGGCTCGGTCGGCGTTGTTTCGCGCTCGGGAACGCTTACTTATGAGGCGGTGTTCCAGACCACCAATGTCGGTCTCGGCCAGACCACCGCCGTCGGCATCGGCGGCGACCCGGTCAAAGGCACGGAGTTCATAGACGTGCTGGAGATGTTCCTCGCCGACGACGAGACCAAGTCGATCATCATGATCGGTGAGATCGGCGGTTCGGCCGAGGAAGACGCCGCGCAGTTCCTCAAGGACGAGGCAAAGCGCGGCCGCAGCAAGCCGATGGCCGGCTTTATCGCCGGGCGCACAGCGCCGGCCGGCCGCACCATGGGTCATGCGGGCGCGGTCATCTCCGGCGGCAAGGGCGGTGCGGAAGACAAGATCGCGGCGATGGAATCGGCCGGCATCAAGGTTTCGCCATCGCCGGCCCGGCTCGGCACGACGCTGGTCGAGGCGATCAAAGGTTAGTGAGTAGCGAGTAGTGAATAGCGAATAGGTAAGAACAGAGTAACGGCGCGAACCAGGGAAAATCCCTACTCGCTATTCGCTACTCTCTATTCGCTCTGAAAAGGAGACGGAGCGCGGCTCCGCGGACAAAAATGGCAAGACAAGATCAGGCCAACGACCAGTTTTCGCTTACCTCTTTCCTCTATGGCGGTAATGCCGATTATATCGACGCGCTCTATGCCGCCTACGAGGACGATCCCGCTTCGGTCGATCCCGAATGGCAGGACTTCTTCGCGGCGCTGAAGGATGACGCCGGCGACGTGCGCAGGAACGCCAAGGGCGCGTCTTGGGCCAAGCCCTCCTGGCCGATGCAGGCCAATGGCGAGCTGGTCTCGGCGCTGGACGGCAATTGGGGCCTGGTCGAAAAGCACATCGAAAAGAAGGTCAAGGACAGGGCAGCCGGCAACGGCGCAGCGCTTTCCGACGCCGACGTGCATCAGGCGACGCGCGATTCCGTCCGCGCCATCATGATGATCCGCGCCTTCCGCATGCGCGGCCACCTGCACGCCAATCTCGATCCGCTTGGCATTGCCAAGCCGCTGGAGGATTATAACGAGCTGTCGCCGGAGAATTACGGCTTCACCGAAGCCGACTACGACCGGCCGATCTTCCTCGACAATGTGCTCGGGCTGGAATTCGGCACCATCCGACAGATGCTCGATATCCTGACCCGGACCTATTGCTCGACGCTCGGCGTCGAATTCATGCATATTTCCGATCCCGAGGAGAAGGCCTGGATCCAGGCGCGCATCGAGGGTACCGACAAGGAGATCTCCTTCACCGCAGCCGGCAAGAAGGCGATCCTGCAGAAGCTTGTCGAGGCGGAAGGCTTCGAGCAATTCATCGACGTCAAGTACAAGGGCACCAAGCGCTTCGGCCTTGATGGCGGCGAGTCGCTGATCCCGGCGCTGGAGCAGATCATCAAGCGCGGCGGCCAGCTCGGCATGAAGGAGATCGTGCTCGGCATGGCGCATCGCGGCCGGCTGAACGTGCTGTCACAGGTGATGGCCAAGCCGCACCGCGCCATTTTCCACGAGTTCAAGGGCGGCTCGGCCGCGCCCGACGAGGTCGAAGGCTCGGGCGACGTGAAGTACCATCTCGGTGCTTCGTCGGATCGCGAGTTCGACGGCAACAAGGTGCATCTGTCGCTGACCGCCAATCCTTCGCATCTGGAAATCGTCGATCCGGTGGTGATGGGCAAGGCGCGCGCCAAACAGGACTATTTGTTCGGCCGCAGCCGCGAGGAGATCGTGCCGCTGGAGGAGCGTGCCAAGGTGCTGCCGTTGCTGCTGCACGGCGACGCCGCCTTTGCCGGCCAGGGCGTGATTGCCGAAATCCTCGGCCTGTCCGGCCTGCGCGGCCACCGCGTCGCCGGCACGCTGCATTTCATCATCAACAACCAGATCGGCTTCACCACCAACCCGCGCTTTTCGCGTTCGTCGCCCTATCCGTCCGACGTGGCCAAGATGATCGAGGCGCCGATCTTCCACGTCAACGGCGACGATCCGGAAGCCGTGGTCCATGCCACCAAGGTGGCGATCGAATTCCGCATGAAGTTCCACAAGCCTGTCGTGGTGGACATGTTCTGCTACCGCCGCTTCGGCCACAATGAGGGCGACGAGCCCGCCTTCACCCAGCCGATCATGTATCGCAAGATCCGCAACCAGAAGACGACGGTGCAGATCTATGCCGACCGGCTGATTTCCGAAGGCCACATCACCCAGGCCGAGTTCGAAAAGATGAAGGCCGATTGGCGGGCGCATCTCGAGCAGGAATTCGAGGTCGGCCAGCATTACAAACCGAACAAGGCCGACTGGCTGGACGGCGCGTGGTCCGGCTTGCGCTCGGCCGACAACCAGGACGAACAGCGGCGCGGCAAGACCGCCGTGCCGGTCAAGACGCTGAAGGAGATCGGCAAGAAACTGACCGAGGTGCCGAAGGATTTCGAGGCGCACAAGACGATCATCCGCTTCCTCGACAATCGCCGCCAGGCGATCGAGTCCGGCGAAGGCATCGACTGGTCGACGGCCGAGGCGCTGGCCTTCGGCGCCATCCTGCTCGACGGCAATCCGATCCGGCTGTCCGGACAGGATTCGGAGCGCGGCACCTTCTCGCAGCGCCATTCCGTGCTCTACGACCAGCGCGACGAGACACGCTATATCCCGCTCAACAATCTGTCGGCGGCGCAGGCCGGCTTCGAGGTCATCAACTCGATGTTGTCGGAAGAGGCCGTGCTCGGCTTCGAATATGGCTACTCGCTGGCCGAGCCGAAGGCGCTGACGCTGTGGGAAGCGCAGTTCGGCGACTTCGCCAACGGCGCCCAGGTGGTGTTCGACCAGTTCATCTCGTCGGGCGAGCGCAAATGGCTCAGAATGTCGGGCCTCGTCTGCCTGCTGCCGCATGGCTATGAAGGCCAGGGGCCTGAGCATTCGTCGGCCCGGCTCGAGCGCTTCCTGCAGCTTTGCGCCGAAGACAACATGCAGGTCGCCAACGTCACGACGCCGGCCAATTACTTCCACATCTTGCGTCGGCAATTGAAGCGGGACTTCCGTAAGCCGCTGATCCTGATGACGCCGAAGTCGCTGCTGCGCCACAAGCGGGCGGTGTCGACGCTGCCGGAAATGTCGGGCGAAAGCGCCTTTCACCGGCTGTTGTGGGACGACGCGCAGCTGCTGTCAGGCCAGGCCATCAAGCTCACCAAGGATTCGAAAATCCGCCGTGTCGTGCTCTGTTCGGGCAAGGTCTATTACGACCTCTACGAAGAGCGCGAGAAGCGCGGCATCAACGACATCTATTTGCTGCGCGTCGAGCAGCTCTATCCGTTCCCGGCCAAGGCGCTGATCACCGAACTGTCGCGCTTCCGTAATGCCGAGATGGTGTGGTGCCAGGAGGAGCCCAAGAACATGGGCGCCTGGTCGTTCATCGACCCGTATCTCGAATGGGTGCTGGCACATATCGACGCCAAGCATCAGCGGGTGCGCTATACCGGCCGGCCGGCCGCCGCCTCGCCGGCGACCGGATTGATGTCGAAGCATCTCGCCCAGCTTGCCGCCTTGCTCGACGACGCGCTTGGTGAATAGAACAGAACCGAAAGAAACGGACAGGCACAATGGCAACCGAAATCCGCGTTCCGACACTTGGTGAGTCAGTCACCGAGGCGACCATCGGCAAGTGGTTCAAGAAGGTCGGCGACGCGATCGCCGCCGATGAGCCGCTCGTCGAGCTCGAAACCGACAAGGTGACGGTGGAAGTGCCGGCCGTCGCCGCGGGCACGCTCGCCGAGATCGCCGTCAAAGAAGGCGAGACGGTCGGCGTCGGCGCACTGCTCGGCACGATTTCGGCAGGCGCCGGCGCGGCAGCCAATGCCGCCGCCGCTCCGGCAACGAAGCAGGAGGCGGTGTCGCAGGCCTCGGCTCCGACTGCGGCCTCGAGCGTCAAGCAGGCTGCGGCCGAGACGGCCAAGATTGCCGGCGACGCCGGCGCGATCGAGACGCGCACCATGCCGCCGGCGCCGTCGGCGGCAAAGCTGCTGGCCGAGCACAATCTCGCGGTCGACCAGGTGTCGGGCTCGGGCAAGCGCGGCCAGGTGCTGAAAGGCGACGTGCTCGACCTTATCGCCAGGGGCGCGCCGTCGCAGCCGGCAGAAATGCCCAAGGCCGCGCCTGTACCGGCACCCGTTGCCGCGCGCGCGCCGTCCGCTGCCGACGATGCGTCGCGCGAGGAGCGCGTGCGCATGACCAAGCTGCGCCAGACCATTGCGCGGCGCCTCAAGGAAGCGCAATCGACCGCCGCCATGCTGACCACCTTCAACGAGGTCGACATGAGCGCGGTGATGGCGCTGAGGAGCAAATACAAGGACGTGTTCGAGAAGAAGCACGGCGTGAAGCTCGGCTTCATGGGCTTCTTCACCAAGGCCGTCACCCATGCGCTGAAGGAGATCCCGTCGGTCAATGCCGAGATCGACGGCACCGACATCATCTTTAAGAACTACGCTCATATCGGCGTTGCCGTCGGTACAGAGAAAGGCCTTGTCGTGCCGGTTGTGCGCAATGCCGACCAGATGTCCATCGCCGAAATCGAGAAGGACATCGGCAGGCTGGGGCTTGCGGCGCGCGACGGCAAGCTTTCCGTCGCCGATATGCAAGGCGGCACGTTCACGATTTCCAACGGTGGCGTTTACGGGTCGCTGATGTCGACGCCGATCCTCAATGCACCGCAGTCCGGCATTCTGGGTATGCACAAGATCCAGGAGCGGCCGGTGGTGGTCGGCGGCCAGATCGTCATCCGGCCGATGATGTATCTGGCGCTGTCCTACGACCACCGCATCGTCGACGGCAAGGAAGCGGTGACCTTCCTGGTGCGGGTCAAGGAAAGCCTGGAGGATCCTGAGCGGCTGGTGCTCGACCTCTAAGGGGGCGGCCGACGTGGGCCGGAGCATGGATCTGCGCCGCCGGATGAGTTCGTGCCGTTTCCGGTCCGGTTTGTTTGTCACAATCTGCGCACTCGGCGTGCAGACGGTCTCCGCGGCCCTTGCCGCCTGCCCGCTCGAACTGGCCGTCTATGGCGATCCTGAGAACGCCGCCGAGATCGATTTCAGGCCGACCATGGGGTCGGCTACCGTCACCAATACCTTCAAGATGGTGCTCGACAACGGCGTCGTGCTCGACGGCATCGTCATGTGGACGGAGGGCGTGGCGCGGCCGCATGGGTCGCTGATGTATAAATGCCCGGCCGGCGACGTCACCGGCGACGAGCTCGCCGCCTGCACGGTGTGGGAGAGCGTCATCTACACTGCCGACGACCAGGGCAATATCGCGTTGCTGCCGGGCGAAGGAAAGGATGCGCCGAAGAAGCTGATCTTGCCTGACTTGGGAGCGTCGTTGCAGATGTCGGCGGCCTATGGCGCCAACGGCTTTTCCAGGGTGCCCTGGGACGTCTTTGCCCTGAAGGGATGTCAGGAATGAGCGCGAGCGGAAAGATCCTGCTGGTGACCGGCGGTAGCCGCGGCATTGGCGCCGCTACATGCAGGCTTGCCGCCAAGGCCGGCTATCGCATTGCGGTCAATTACGCGTCGAATGCAAAAGCCGCCGAAACGGTGGTCGCCGACATCGAGGCTGCTGGCGGAGAAGCCTTCACAGTCAAGGCCGATGTCGGCAGCGAGACGGACGTATTGGCCATGTTCGAGGCTGTCGATGCCCGTTTCGGTCGGCTCGACGCGCTCGTCAACAATGCCGGCGTGGTCGACCAGAGCGCGCGCGTCGACGAGTTTAGCGCTGCAAGGCTGGAGCGCATGATGCGCATCAATGTGATCGCGCCGATGCTTTGCGCCCGCGAGGCGGTGAAGCGGATGTCGACCAGGCATGGCGGCAAGGGTGGCGCCATCGCCAATGTTTCTTCGATCGCGGCAAGGCTTGGCGGGCCGGGTCAATATGTCGACTACGCCGCCTCGAAGGGCGCGCTCGATTCCTTCACCATCGGGCTTGCCCGCGAAGTGGCCGGCGAAGGCATTCGTGTCAACGCGGTCAGCCCGGGCATCATCGACACCGAAATTCATGCCTCCGGCGGTCAGCCGGATCGCGCCGAGAGAATGCGCAAGGTGGTGCCCATGCAGCGCGTCGGCACCGCCGAGGAAGTCGCAGCCGCAATTCTGTGGCTGCTGTCGGACGAGGCGTCCTACACAACAGGCGCCAATCTGGAAATCGGCGGCGGCCGCTAAAGCAAAAGGGACAGTATCATGGCCTATGATGTCGTTATCATCGGATCGGGACCAGGCGGCTATGTCTGCGCCATCAAGGCGGCGCAGCTCGGTCTGAAGACGGCGGTGGTCGAAAAGGACCCGACCTTCGGCGGTACCTGCCTCAACATCGGCTGCATCCCGTCGAAGGCGCTGCTGCATGCGTCCGAGATGTTTGCCGAGGCCGGCCATTCCTTCGAGGCGCTCGGCGTCGAGATCGGCGCGCCCAAGCTCAACCTTGGGAAGATGATGGCACACAAGGATGCGACGGTAACGGCCAACGTCAATGGCGTCGCCTTCCTGTTCAAGAAGAATAAGATCGACAGTTTTCGTGGCACCGGCAAGGTAGTTGCGGCCGGCAAGGTGTCGGTGACCTCCGATGACGGCAAGGTCGAGGAGATCGAGACCAAGAACATCGTCATCGCCACCGGCTCCGACGTCGCCGGCATTCCCGGCGTCAAGGTCGATTTCGATGAGAAGGTGATCATCTCGTCGACCGGCGCGCTGTCGCTGGACAAGGTGCCGGGCCATCTGGTGGTGGTCGGCGGCGGTGTCATCGGTCTGGAGCTCGGCTCGGTCTGGGCGCGGCTTGGCGCCAAGGTCACCGTGGTCGAGTTCCTCGACACCATCCTGGGCGGCATGGATGGCGAGGTCTCCAAGCAGTTCCAGCGCCTGCTGTCGAAGCAGGGATTTGAGTTCAGGCTGGGCGCCAAGGTGACCGGCGTCGCCAAGGCCAAGAAGGGAGCGATTGTCACCTTCGAGCCGGTCAAGGGCGGAGCAGCCGAGACGATCGAGGCGGACGCGGTGCTGATTGCGACGGGACGACGGGCCTATTCGGACGCTCTCGGGCTGAAGGAGACCGGCGTCGACGTCGATGAGCGCGGCCGGGTCAAGACCGACGGCCATCTCAGGACCAACGTGCCTGGCATCTATGCCATCGGCGATGTCATCGCCGGACCGATGCTTGCACACAAGGCTGAGGACGAGGGCGTGGCGGTGGCCGAAACCATCGCCGGCCAGGCCGGGCATGTGAACTATGACGTGATTCCGAGCGTCGTCTACACCACGCCGGAAATCGCCTCGATCGGCAAGACCGAAGAAGAATTGAAAAAGGCCGGCGTCGACTACAAAGCCGGAAAATTCCCGTTCAGCGCCAATGGCCGCGCGCGCGCCATGCTGCACACCGACGGCTTTGTGAAAATCCTGGCCGACAAGGCCAGCGACCGTGTGCTCGGCGTCCACATCGTCGGCTTCGGCGCCGGCGAGATGATCCACGAGGCGGCCGTGCTGATGGAATTTGGCGGCTCGTCGGAAGACCTGGCCCGCACCTGTCACGCCCATCCGACAATGTCGGAAGCGGTAAAGGAGGCGGCACTGGCGACGTTCTTCAAGCCGATTCATATCTGAGCGGTGAATCGCAAACCTTAGATATTGGCTGAAACATCCGCGCCTCGTCATCCCAGGGATGAAGCCATCGACGGCTGCTCCCAAAAACAAAACGGCCCGCCTTTCAGCGGGCCGTTCATATATTAAGTCGGCAGTCTGATCACTGAGCCGGTGCCGGCGCGGGTGCCGGAGCCGGAGCCGGAGCCGGCGCGGGTGCAGGCTCTGCCGGAGCGGGAGCCGGAGCGGGTGTTGCCGGAGCTGGCGCAGGAGCCGGTTCGGCTGGTTTCATCGGCTCGGCAGGCGCTGGGGCCGGAGCTGGTGTGCTGGCTGCGGGCGGTTCGGCAGGCGCAGGTGCCTCGCTACGTCTTCCAAAAACATAATAGGCGACAATTGCCAGGATAACGACGACCAGGGCAATCAGCCAGCCGCTGCCGCCGCCGCTTGGCCGTGCGGTGCCCGGCGAGGTGAATGGGTCGTTCGGATTGGGTGTGTTCGCCATAAAAGTGTCCTCCGTGGATGAAAAACATCAAGTAATAGCCATCAACGTACAATCGTTGAATCAGTTTCACATTAGGCGTTGAAAACGCCGAAAACAGGGCAATTCTGATCCGGAATCGCCTGCAGGCATGCATTTCCACCGCAAAATGGGTTCGGTCGAGCCAAAGCGAACCTTTTTCAGTTTCTTGACACGAAGCGCGGCTGGTCCGCCGTCGCGCCGCGAGTAGGGGTTGACCCAGGCGTGGCGATGATTCGGTGTGCAACTCCGCCGTGTTGTTCAGTTGACGGCAGTCACAGTATAGCCGGTCTTGCGGAAACCCTCGACCAAGCCTTGCGCTCCGGGAAGGTGCATGGCGCCGACCGCCATGAAGACATTGCCGTGGGCGAGGATCGGCGCTGCACGATCAACCATCACCCTGTTGCGGCTGGTGATCATGGTCTGCTCGAATTCGGCGTAACCCGATTGGTCGTCGACCTGTTCGGGGACGACAGCCCGAAACAGCGGTACGTACATGCCAGTGTCGCCACGGCGGTAAAGCACGATCATGGTTTCGTTGACGTCGTTCACCTTGTCGCCAAGCTTCAGCGTATCGACCAGCCCCTTCAGGTGAAAGGCGATCGGCAGCGAAGCCATGGCGCGCAGCTGGTCGGCGATTGTCTCCAGCCCCTCGACTGATTTGCCCGCAGCCTCGGCGTCCTTGGCAAGCTTGACGTCGAGCACCGGCGCGCCGCCAGCCTGGCGGGCGACTTCGCATGCTGGTAGCGCCACCATCGCCGACAGCAACCAAGGTTTCATCTTGGCGACGGTCGCCGGCGGGATGCCACGCGCGTCGAGCGCCTTGTCGACCACCGCCGCGTCCTCCGGCGACAGCAGCGATGAAAGCGTCGTCTTGTCGGTGAACATCATCAGATCCGGCTCTTTCAGCAATGCTGCCATCATCTTCTGCTTGTCGAGCACTTCGGTGGTCTCAATGACGACGGTGCCAGCTGCATCGAATGCCTTCTGCGCGGCGGGTGGCAGCGTGGTGACGCGCGGGTCGGTAAGGTGCATGGTGCCGAACAGGAAGGACGGTTTTTCGCCTGATTTTTCGAGCTTCCACAGCAAGCCTTTGCCGTTCGGTGTTGCTGCCGCGTCCGCCTCGATCTTACGGTAGCCAGCCGGGTCGTTCTTTTGCAGCGCACTCAGCATATCGGTACCGGCGCAGACCGGGGTCTCGGCGCGCGCCTTGCCCGCGGCGAGCAGCGCGATGATGAGGAAGGAGAGGAAAAACAGGGCGTTGAGCGCGACGAGCAGCTTCAGCGACACTTGGGTCGCGCGGTCGGCGATGGCGATGAGGCGTTTCATGCTGCACTCGTAGGCGCAAAAAGCGGCAAAACGGTTAATCAGCGCATCAAAATTGTTACGAGATCGTCACCTATTCAAGCGTCCATCACGCACGAGGATGAGCTGCTTCGTAAATTTCGAGCAGCCTCGCGGTGTCGACGCCGGTGTATATCTGGGTTGTCGACAGGCTGGCGTGGCCGAGCAACTCCTGGATGGTGCGCAGGTCGCCGCCGCGCCCAAGCAGATGCGTGGCGAAAGAATGGCGCAGCGCATGCGGCGTCGCCGTGTCGGGCAGGTTGAGCGCCGAGCGCAGCTTGGCCATGTCGCGCTGGACGATCGCCGGGTTGAGCGGGCCGCCGCGGGCACCGCGAAACAGCAAGCCCTTGGGATCGAGATGCCAGGGACAGAGGCGACGGTATTCGGCAATCGCCCGCAGCGCCACCGGCAGCACCGGCACCAGCCGGGTCTTGCCGCCCTTGCCGGTGACGCGCAGCACAGTATCACCAGGTGAGGACAGATCGGCGCCCGACAGGCCGAGCGCCTCGGAGATCCGCAAGCCGGACCCATAGAGCAGAGTCAGCACGGCGGCATTGCGGGCGGCAATCCACGGCTCCTCCGCCAGCTGGCCTTCCACCGAGACGACGTGCTTTGCATCGCTTGCGGTCAGCGGCTTGGGCAGCGATTTCGGCTGCCGCGGCGCGCGCAAGGCTGCCGCACCTGCCGCATTGGCGAGGCCGCGCCGTTCCAGGAAACGCAGCAGCGAGCGGATGCCGGCCAGCCCGCGCCCGAGCGTGCGGGCGCCGGCGCCCTCGGCACGGCGGGCAGCGAGAAAGCCGCGCAGATCGGCTGGGCGCAGATCGGCGATGTCGGAAATACCGGGCGAGCCGCCGCAATGGCCGGTCAGGAAATGCAGGAACTGGCGCGTGTCGCGTTCATAGGCCTCGACGGTTTCGCGCGACAGCCGGCGTTCGCGCGCCAGCATCTTCAGCCAGGCCTCGCGCGCCGCCTGAAGATCGGGTTTTGCCGGTATGAGGAATTCCTGCATTGCGCTCTTCCAGTTCCCGGCCATCTTCCGGCATGCGGGTTAGTAAGCGGTGAAGAGCGGCATCATTGAAATGACGATGGGCTGGGGTTAGAGCAAGGCAAAGGATTTTCCGCAGATGAGCAAACCGCAAAACCCCGTCCAGATGGCCGTAATCGGTGCCGCGCACGGCATCAAGGGCGAATTGCGCGTCAAGAGCTTTACCGGCGACCCGCTGGCGCTGGCCGATTACGGTCCGCTCTACGCCAGGGATGGCCGCGCCTTCCAGATCGTCGACATCAGGCCTGCCAACACCGTCGTGGTGGTGCGCTTCAAAGGCGTCAACGATCGCAATGCCGCCGAGGCGCTTGCCGGCACCGAATTGTTCGTCGACCGTTCGGTGTTGCCTGATGAGGGCGACGAGGACGAATTCTACCACGCCGATCTCGTCGGGCTGGAGGTCAAGGACGACACCGGTGCCATTATCGGCAAGGTCGTCGCCGTGCATAATTTTGGCGGCGGCGACATTCTCGACGTGACGCTGGCGGGGCGCAAAGGCGTGCTTATCCCGTTCACGCAGGCCGCTGTTCCGGAAGTGTCGATCGCCGGCGGCTTTGTCCGCATCGATCCGGCTGCGGCAGGGTTGGTCGAGGACGAGGACGGAGAGTCTGCCGAGCGCGACAGCTTCGACCCCAAGGGCCGGCCGCGCGGGCCGAGGGACGCCGGAGGCAACCGGTGAGTTTTTCGGCTTCGGTGCTGACGCTCTATCCCGAGATGTTTCCCGGCGCGCTTGGCCTGTCGCTGGCTGGCCGCGCGCTCGAGACCGGCATTTGGTCGCTCCAAACGATCCAGATCCGCGACTTTGCCCGCGATCGTCACCGGACCGTGGACGACACGCCGGCCGGCGGCGGCGCCGGCATGGTGATGCGGGCAGACGTGCTGGCCAGCGCTATCGACCATGCCTCGCCGGCAGGCGATCCACGTCCGCGCCTGCTGATGAGCCCTCGCGGCAAGCCGCTGACACAGCGCCGTGTGCGTGAGCTCGCCGCTGGGCCGGGTGCGGTGATCGTCTGCGGCCGCTTCGAAGGCGTCGACCAGCGGGTCATTGAGGCGCGCGGCCTCGAAGAAGTTTCGATCGGCGACTTCATCCTGTCCGGCGGCGAGCCGGCGGCACTGGTGCTGCTCGACGCCGTGGTGCGCCTGCTGCCCGGCGTCATGGGCAATGCGGAATCGGGCGAGGAAGAGAGCTTTGAAAACGGCCTGCTCGAACATCCGCATTACACACGGCCGCAGAAATTTGAGGGGCGGCCGATCCCCGAAGTGCTGATTTCGGGCAATCACAGGAAGATCGCGGCGTGGCGGCGGGCCGAAGCGGAGAGGCTGACGAAGGAGCGACGCCCGGATCTGTCAGCCGCTCAGCCCTTATCGAAATAGTAGAAAGCCAGGAACAGGCCGACGGCGATGACGAAGCCGCGCACCGCGTTCTGCGGCACGCGCCTGGCGCTCCAGACGCCGGCATAGCCGCCCAGCGCGCCACCCGGGATCATGATGATCGCCTGCAGCCAGGCAATGACGCCGCCCGAGACGAAGACGAGGATGGCAACCGCAGCGATGACTACGGCCAGCATGTTCTTCAGTGCGTTCAGCCGGTGATAGTCGCCGGACTGGGTGAGACCGAGCGTCGCCAGCATCATGACGCCCATGCCGGCGCCGAAGAAGCCGCCATAGACGGCGGTGGCGAACTGCGCCAGCGACCCGACCAGCGAACCTACCGCGGCCTCATGCCCCGGCTTGGGCGCCGGCTTCAGCCATGGCCCGGCAGCGAACAATGCGGTTGCCGCCAGCAGCAGCCACGGCACCAAGGCGCGGAACGACGGGTTGTCGAGCCCTAGAAGGATGAGCGCGCCAGACAGCGCACCGAGAGCCGAAATGAGGCTGAGCAGCAGTGCGCCACGCCAGAAATGCTTGATGTCGTGCCAATAGGCGAGCGTCGAGGTGATGTAGCCAGGAAATTGCGTCACCGACGATGTCGCATTGGCGACGATCGGCGGCAGGCCGGCCAGGGTCATGGCGCCAAAGGTTATGAACGTGCCGCCGCCGGCAACGGCATTGACCGCGCCTGATAGAAAGCCGGCGAGAAAGAGCAGGACCGCGTCCAAGATTGGCATGAGGGTGTCGTCGCTGGAGGAAAATGCTTATCTTCCGGCTTAGGAAGCTTGACGCGCGGGCGCAACCCCCTGGACCACAAGCGATCACGGGATTGCCACAGCGGCCTCAGCCAAAAAGAAACAGCGCCAAAAAAGAAACAGCGAAGGCGTGACAAAGCGCCGAAATAGCTGTATGTGCGCGCCGAACCGGAAGAAAATATGCCAAGAGCGATCTTCTGGCCCGTCAACAATGACGGTGTAGTCGCCCCTGCCCGATGTTCTCGAACAGAAGTTCTCGAACGAAGGGCATAGCCGAGCGGTCGATGCGACTGCAAGGCGAGTGTCGGACGCTCTGACTGTCGGAAGAACAAGAAGTGGATTATTGAGATGGACATCCTCCGTCAGCTCGAGGCCGAGCAGGCCGCCAAGATCGAAGCCAAGCGCAAGCTCCCCGAATTCCAGCCCGGCGATACCGTGCGCGTCCAGGTCCGTGTGACCGAAGGCACCCGCACCCGCGTCCAGGCCTATGAGGGCGTCGTCATCGCCCGCGCCGGCGCCGGCTTCCAGGAAAACTTCACCGTCCGCAAGATCTCCTACGGCGAAGGCGTGGAGCGGGTGTTCCCGGTCTATTCACCGATGGTCGAAGGCGTCGAGATCGTGCGCCGCGGCAAGGTGCGTCGCGCCAAGCTGTACTATTTGCGTGACCGTCGCGGCAAATCGGCCCGCATTTCGGAAAACACCGGCGTGCGCGCCCGCAAGCTGAACGACGAAGAGCGCGATGCGCTGAACGCCGAGAAGGCGCGCATCGAGGCCGAGAAAGTGGCCGCCGCCCAGGCGCTGGCCGCCGAGAAGGCCGCGCAGGACGCCGCCGAGAAGAAGGCCGCCGACGAGGCCGCCAAGGCCGCGGAAGCAGCTGCCGCCGAATAAGGCTCTTCAAGAACGTATTTTCGGAAAGGCGGCTTCGGCCGCCTTTTTGTTTCGCGAGGCGGATTCTATTTTGCCGGGCTGCATCGGCCGCAATCGATACGGATCGTTCCGTAATGCCGCCGTTGAAAGCATTGAAATCCATTTTCGTGCCGAACGCCGCATCGGAGCGGCTTGCAAGGCGCCGGCGGAAAGCTAAAGTCGGCGCCGGATTTCCTGCATGCCTCGGCCGATCGAGGCGGTTCAGTTCCTGGGGAGCATCGTCATGATCAATTCGAAACTGCTGCTGGCCGGCCTGCTGGCTTGCCTTCTCGTGCCTGTCGCGGCTCTGGCGCAGGCGCTGCCCGACCTCGGCGGCAAGAAAGTGGTGGTGGTGACCGAAAACGCCTATCCGCCGCTGCAGTTCATCGATGCCAAGACCGGCAAGCAGATCGGTTGGGAATATGACGCGATGAACGAGATCGCCAAACGGCTGAATTTCAAGGTCGAGTACCAGAATACCTCCTGGGACGCGATGATCCAGGCGGTTTCCGACAATCAGTACAACATCGGCATGACCGGCATCACCATCAAGGACGACCGCAAGCAGAAGGTCGATTTCTCCGATCCGTATATGCGCTCGGAACAGTTCATGCTGGTGCGCGGCGACGAGAAGCGCTTCACCGATGCAAAGACGTTCGCCGCCTTCAAGGACGGGCTGATCGGCGCGCAGGCCGGCACCACGCCCTTCTACACCGCCGTCTACAGCGTGCTCGACGGCAACGAGCAGAACCCGCGCATCAAGCTGTTCGAGACATTCGGCGCGACGGTGCAGGCGCTGAAGGCCGGCGACGTCGACGTCGTGCTCACCGACGGCACTGCCGGCAAGGGCTATGTCGATGCGTCCAATGGCGGCCTTAAGCTGATCGGCGGCCCACTCGGCACCGAGGATTTCGGCTTCATCTTCCCCAAGGGCTCCGACCTGGTGAAGCCGGTCAACGCGGCAATCGCCGCGCTCAAGGCCGACGGTACGCTCGACGCGCTCAACAAGAAGTGGTTCCTTGATTACAAGATGGGGCAGTAGGCCCGCTTGTTGCGCGCATTTCATGACGATTGTGCGCGGGAACTCGCGCTGACTCTGCGCTCGTACACCCCCCTCTGTCCTGCCGGACATCTCCCCCTCAAGGGGGGAGATCGGCTTTCGCATCGGCTTTCGCCAATTTTCAGTGTTGCAGAACGGGCAGCGAGGTCAAAGCTGCCGATCTCCCCCCTGGAGGGGGAGATGGCCGGCAGGCCAGAGGGGGGTGTGACAGAACGCTGCCTTCGTGACTCTGTTATCGGTACCGCTTGATGCCGTCGGCGCCTCTCGCCTCAGCCAAATCCGACTTCCCGTGGTGGCTTGCCGTGGCCGTGGCGATCGCCTTGGCCGCCGCCATCTTCATCGCTGCCAGCGACCTCTATGCCCAGGTCTTCGCAACCGTCGCCAAGGGCATCGGCGTCACCATCTTCGTCACGGTGGTCGCCTTCGCGCTGGCTTGCGCGATCGGCCTCGGCGTCGCGCTGATGGGCCTGTCGGGCTCACGCTGGCTCAGCCAGATCGCCCGCTTCTACGTCGAGATCATCCGCGGCGTGCCGATGCTGGTGCTGTTGTTCTGGATCGCCTTTGCCGGCGCGCCGGCCTTCGTCGCGGCATGGAACGCGCTGATGGCGCCGCTGCAAAGCGCCGGCCTCTTCGGTGAGCTGCTGGTACGCGACGTGTCGTTGCTTTGGCGCGCCGTCATGGCGCTGACCATCGGCTATTCGGCCTTCATCTCGGAGGTGTTCCGCGCCGGTATCCAGGCGGTCGAGAAGGGGCAGATCGAAGCGGCCAAGGCGCTCGGGCTGACGCGCACCCAGCGCTTCCGGCTGGTCATCTTTCCGCAGGCGATCCGCACCATCCTGCCGCCGCTCGGCAATGATTTCGTCGCCATGGTCAAGGATTCCTCGCTGGTCTCGGTGCTCGGCGTCGCCGACATCACCCAGATGGGCAAGATCTACGCCGCCGGCTCGTTCCGCTTCTTCGAAACCTATTCGATCGTCGCCTATATCTATCTCATCCTGACCGTCGGCCTGTCGTTGGCCTTGCGGGCGCTGGAGAAGCGGCTCCGCCACCAGCATGGGGAATAGAAGGCAGGCGAAAACGGCGCTACCATCGAGCGGACGCGACCGGGAAGGACCCATGATCATCGACAAGGCCAATGCGGCGCTGGAAGCGGTCTATACGGCCGACACGCCTGAGACGCTCGCCAAGGCCTATGCGCAATGGGCCGCGACCTATGACGGCGAAACCGCGGCGCTCGGCTATCTCCTGCCGTTCCTGATCACCGCCTGGGTGGCGCGCCATGTGCCGCCGGGCGAAGGGCCGCTGCTCGACGCCGGTTGCGGCACCGGCCTGTCGGGGCCGTCGCTCAAGGCACTCGGCTACCACGATATTGCCGGGCTCGACCTGTCGCAGGACATGCTGAAAATCGCCGGCAGCCGGCAGGCCTACAGCGAGCTGAAACAGGCGATGCTCGGCGGGCCATTGCCTTGGGCGGACGGGTATTTCCGCGCCTTTTTCTCGACCGGCGTGTTCACCATCAGCCACGCACCGGCGTCGGGCCTGCATGAACTGGTACGCATCACCAGGACGGGCGGCCACGCCATCTTCACGGTCCGCGACCAGGTTTTTGAAAGCGGCGGGTTTCAAGCCGTGTTTGGCGAACTGGAGCAGGCGAAAAAATGGCGGCCGGTCGAGGAGAGCCCGTGGTTCCGCTGCTACGCAATCGCCGAGCCCGACGCGCTGGTGAAGACGTTTGTGTTCGAGGTGCTGTGAAGCGCCTGCGAAGGCCGCCACGATTGCTGAAAAGCCAAAACATTGATATGAGCAGCGTCATGGAAGAGCTTTTTGGCGATCCGGCCTATAAGGGTTTCGTGCTGCAGGACAGGAAACGCCTGCCGTCGCGATTTTCCGCGCGCGTCTGCGGGGCGCTGACCAGCCGACTTAGCTAGGGCAGACTCGCCAGGCTGTTTCGCCGGTCCGACCGGCGTCGTTTTCCCTTTTTAAATCGACGGATTTAAGCAAATGAGCGCACCGCGCACCCTCTACGACAAGATTTTCGACGACCATGTCGTCGACCGCCAGGACGACGGCACCTGCCTGCTCTATATCGACCGCCATCTGGTCCACGAAGTCACCAGCCCGCAGGCTTTCGAAGGCCTGCGCATGACCGGCCGCAAGGTTCGGCATCCGGAAAAGACGCTGGCCGTGGTCGACCACAATGTGTCGACCTCGCCCGAGCGCAAGTTCGGCATCAAGAACGAGGAAAGCCGCATCCAGGTCGAGGCGCTGGCCAAGAACGCCAAGGATTTCGGTATCGAATATTATTCCGAGAAGGATATCCGCCAGGGCATCGTCCACATCATCGGTCCCGAGCAAGGCTTTACGCTGCCCGGCATGACCATCGTCTGCGGCGACAGTCACACCTCGACGCATGGCGCGTTCGGGGCGCTGGCGCATGGCATCGGCACCTCGGAAGTCGAGCATGTGCTGGCGACGCAGACGCTGATCCAGCGCAAGGCCAAGAACATGCTGGTGCGCGTCGACGGCGCACTGCCGGAAGGCGTCACCGCCAAGGACATCATCCTCGCCATCATCGGCGAGATCGGCACGGCCGGCGGCACCGGCTATGTCATCGAATATGCGGGCGAGGCAATCCGTGCGCTGTCGATGGAAGGCCGCATGACGATCTGCAACATGTCGATCGAAGCCGGCGCGCGCGCCGGCCTGATCGCGCCCGACGAGACCACCTTCGCCTATGTCAAGGACAAGCCGCGCGCCCCCAAGGGCGAAGCCTGGGACGCCGCGCTCGCCTACTGGAAGACGCTGCAGTCCGACGAAGGCGCGCATTTCAACAAGGTGGTCGTGCTCGACGCGGCAAAGCTGCCGCCGATCGTCTCCTGGGGCTCCTCGCCCGAGGACGTGGTCTCGGTGCAAGGCATCGTGCCGAACCCGGACGACATCACTGATGAGAACAAGCGCACCTCCAAGCAGCGCGCACTCGACTATATGGGCCTGAAGCCGGGCACCAAGATCACCGATATCGAACTCGATCGCGTCTTCATCGGCTCCTGCACCAATGGCCGCATCGAGGATCTGCGCGCCGCCGCCAAGGTGATCGAGGGCAGACAAGTCAATCCGCGGGTCAGTGCGATGATCGTGCCGGGCTCCGGCCTGGTCAAGGAACAGGCAGAGGCCGAAGGCCTCGACAAGATCTTTGTCGCCGCCGGCTTTGACTGGCGTGAGCCGGGCTGCTCGATGTGCCTTGCCATGAACGACGACCGGCTGAAGCCGCATGAGCGCTGCGCCTCGACCTCGAACCGCAATTTCGAAGGGCGCCAAGGCTTCAAGGGCCGGACCCATCTGGTGTCGCCGGCAATGGCCGCGGCGGCGGCGATCGCCGGCCATTTCGTCGACATCCGCGAGTGGAAATAGGGCAGGCGCGCGCAGTCGGATATGAGGAGCCCGAGGCGCAATGCGGTTCGGGCATTCTTCAGTCGGGCCGCCTGACGAATTCGTGGAATCCCTCACGGCGGCCGGGTTGGTCCTTTGCGACGACCAGCGCCAGTTGGCGCTCGTCGAAGAGTTTGAACCATTCATCCCATTCGACCAGTTCGTAGCCGCCGGCATTGACCGGACGTTCGGCCTCATCCTGGTCCTGATAGGCATGCTGGCCGAAGACCAGCCTCAGCATGGGCTGCGTTCCGGCTTCGGGCGACACGTCGACGATCGCCGGAAAGCCGGCGCGTGCCGCGGCCCATGAGCGAATTGCATCGTGATCGGTCAGCATGATCGTGTCGGCCATCGGAGCGTCTCCTGGTTGCCGTCGTGAAACGCCGCTCGCCGTTCGCGGTTCCGCCCGGCGGCTTTGTCGACGCACCTGTCGTATATTCGCTTTCGCTTAACCGCTTGTTTGGGCTTCCGCTCTAAGGTCCTCCAAGGGGAAGCGAGGGGAAATTACAGCGCTTGGACACCGGCCTGCTCATAGCGCTGCTCAATCCAGGCATCGCCCTCACACTCGGCGCGGCATTTCTCGTGCTGTGGTTCTATCAGCGCCACCGTCCCTATCTGGCTGTGCTGGCGGCGGGCTACTCGGCCTCGGCCGCAGGCTTCCTGCTCCAGTATTTCACGCTGCCGGTCGGCATGGCGCCGACCAAGCTCATCTCGATCCTGTGCTTCACCTTCGCCACCTGCTGTCTCGCCGGCGCGGTCATTGCGCGCTATGGGCGGCGCGTGCCTTACCCGGCGGTCGGCATTCTGGCCTGCGGCGGCCTGGCCGCGTTCTCGTGGTTTCTTTTTGCCCGGCCGGATCTCACCTGGCGCATCCTTGCCATCAATTTCAGCTTCGGCGGCATCAGCCTGGTTGTCGCCGCCGAGTTGCGCGTGGTGCGCAACAACGGCCCGACAGAAATGATCCTGTTCGTGCTGTCGCTGCTTTCCGGCCTGAACTTCCTGGGGCGGACGCTTGCCGTCGTCATCGCGCATGGGCCGTTCACCAGCTATGAAGGGCTTTACTCCTCGTCCTACTGGACGACGGCGCTGCTGTCGCATGCATTGCTGTCGCTGCTCATTGCGCTTTGCCTGTTCGGCGCCGCCGCGTTCGATGTGATGAAGGCCCTGAAGACCGAAACCCTGACAGACCCGCTGTCGGGCCTGCTCAACCGCCGCGGCTTCGAGGAGCGCGCCATGCTGGTCCTGCAGCACTGTGCCACGGCGCAATTGCCGGTTGCTCTGGTGCTTGCCGATCTCGATCATTTCAAGGCGCTCAACGATCAACATGGCCACGCGGCCGGCGATCGCGTCATCGCCGACTTCGCTGCCAAGCTTCTGTCGGCTGCAGGTACGCGCGGCGTTGCCGGCCGCATCGGCGGCGAAGAGTTCGCCGTGCTTTTGCCGCTCAGCGACCTTGGCGCGGCAAGACTGTTTGCCGAAACCATTCGCACGCTCTATTCGGCGGACAGAATCGACGGGCTTCCGCCCGAGACAAGAGTGACCGCCAGCTTCGGCGTGGCCGCCCGCGCCAGCGACGAAGGGCTGGACCCGCTGATGCGCCGCGCCGACGAAGCGCTCTACAGAGCCAAAAGGAGTGGCCGCGACAGCGTATGCCTGTCCTATCAGCGGCCTGAGACGGTCGTCCTTCCCAATAGGACCAGTGCTGGCTGAGCGTCAGCGACGGCTTCGAATTAACGTCTTTTTCGCGCGTTGGTGATTTGCTGTTCGGGGGAGTGCCAAAACGCCATGGGCAGCGCTAATTTCATCCTGCTGATCAACCTGTTCGTTGCCGGGCTGCTGGCGGCGGCCTTCATGACGATCGCGGTCTATGACGCCGGCCGGGTGTCGGCACGCTGGCTGGCGTTCGGCTATGTGCTCGGCACGGCTTATTTCGCGATCGAGTTCAGCATTCCTGCCTTCGACAATGCGCGCCCCGTGGTTGTCGCCGCCTTTGCCGCCTTCCTTGGCGCTACCGTCGCCTTCAATGGCGGGCTTGCCCATAAATACCTCGTTTCGCCGCCTTGGCCGCCGATGCTGTTCTTCCTGGTCTTCGCCACCCTCGCGGTCTACTTCGTGCAGGACCTGCCACGCCAATCGTTCGTGCGAATGGCGGCCTACCAGCTTCCCTATGCGGCCATGCAGTTCACCGGGCTGGCGATCGTCTTGTCGTCCAGGCAAAGACGCGAGCGGCTCGACTATATGCTGATGGCTGTCCTTGCGGCCAGCACCTTGCAGTTCGCCAGCAAACCCTTCATCGCCCATGCGCTTGGTGGCTGGGGCGCCAACCCGCAATCTTATGCGCAGACCAGCTATGCGTTGGTGTCGCAGTCGGTCGGCACCGTGTTCGGCCTGGCGCTTGCGCTGGTGACATTGGCTATCCTGGTCCGCGACGTGCTCGCCGAGGCGACGTCGAAATCGGAAACCGACACGCTTTCGCGGCTGCTCAACCGTGGCGGCTTCGAGCGCCATGCCGAGATCGCACTGCGTGACGCCATGCGGCGCGCCGTTCCAGCGGCACTGGTCATTGCCGATCTCGACCATTTCAAGCGCATCAACGATACTTACGGCCACGCGTCGGGCGATCGGGTCATCGAGACCTTTGCCGGTTTTCTCCGCGATGCCGCGGCCGACCATCATGTCGCCGGCCGCATCGGCGGCGAGGAATTCGCGATTTTCCTGCCGGGGACCAATCTAGCCGCCGCCCGGCTCTTTGCCGAGGGCACGCGGAGCGCCTTCGGTGCCACGCCGATCGACTGCCTGCCCGCGGATCACCGCTGCAGCGCCAGCTTCGGCGTTGCCGAGCTTGGTCCGGGCGAAAGCTTTTCCGACCTGTTGCGGCGCGCCGACAAAGCGCTCTATCAGGCGAAGGGCAGCGGTCGCGATTGCGTGCGTGTCTCGGTGGGGCCGGCTGTTGCCCTGCCGGCGCCGTCAACCAAGGGCGGCGTGGCCGTCAGCGGCAGGGGCTGAGCTCCGGCATCTCGCCGTCGGAGAGACCATACATATAGCTGCGGCCCTTGACGAAAACCGGTGGCCTGTAGCAGTCGCCGCCGCGGACATCGTCCGATTCGTTTTCGTAGATCACGTTGGGCTGGCCGGCGCCGGTGTAGTCGGACAACTCCTTGGCCAGCTTGCCCTCGCCAACGAGGATACGCTTGTAGCCGGCGGCGCTGTCGATGACGAGATTGCCGAAGGAATCGGCATAGACGCGGTCATGATGGCGCGTCCCGGCGAATGCCGGTGCGACGACGCCGACGGCGAGCGCCGCCAATAGGAACCAGGGAAGGCGCGGTCCTGCTGAATTCGAATGCATGGCGTGCTGCTCCATTGCTGAGAGGCAAGCCTCCTCGAATCAGAAATTAACCTTTTATTAACCTTTGTTAAGAGGGCAACCGCAGCCGGGGCGAGGTCTCGGAAAATATGGTTAATACCCGATCGCCCACCGGCCATCATTCGGCCATGCCTTGTTCCCACCATCGCCGGCATCGGGCGCGACTTAAAAAGCATGAAAATCCGGGGGGCTCGATGCGCGGGGGAAAGCAGCATGAGATTACACCGCAGGTTTCGGGTGGCGCTGGCCATTCCGCCGCTACTGGCTGCCGCCGCCTGCGCGCCGCAGACCAGCGCGCCCAAGCTTGGCAATACGGCCGCCGCTTCCGTGTCGCTTGCTCCCGCCGCCAGCGAACCGACGGCACCGCAGCCGCGCATTGCTACTTACAACTGCGCCGACGGTAGCGTGATGACCATCGAGAATCTTGGCACGTCGGTGCGCGTGCTCGGCCAGGACGGCACCAGCGCCGAGCTGCCGGCCTCACCGGCCAATCAGACCAGCCGTTACGGCGAGGCGCATGGCGCAATCGTGATCGACGGGCGTGACGCGCTGGTAATGAAGGGCGGTGCCTCACCGCTGGCCTGCAAGCGCTGATCCGCCCCCTTGTGGCAGCCATTTTTTGCAGTGCAGCGACATTGTGCCGGTTCAAGGCGACAGTCCTAATCGATTGAAGCTGAAAGCGCCGCTTTCATCAGACTAAATTACGTTTTCGAAACGGTTTTCCGGCTTTGACGCGGTGCAAAAAGAGCATTAGAAACCGGCTGTCCGAAGTCGCAACCGGAAGCGGCAATGCCGCATTCCCACCTGAGGCTCCAGAGACGCCGAACTGGGGGAGCCATGAGCAAATCACCAGCCACCCGCGAATTTGCCAGACGTGAACGGCCGCTTTCGCCGCACCTGACCGTCTATCGGCCGCCGATCACCATGACGATGTCGATCGTCCACCGCATCACCGGCGGGGCGCTCTATTTCGGCACGCTGCTGGTCGCGCTGTGGCTGATGGCGGCGGCGAGTTCGGAGGCGACCTTCAATGCCGTCAACTGGGCCTTCGGCTCGTGGCTGGGACGGCTGGTGCTGTTCGGCTACAGCTGGGCGCTGATGCACCACATGCTGGGCGGTGTGCGCCATCTGATCTGGGACACTGGGGCAGGGCTGGAAAAGCATACGGCGTCGAGGATCGCCTGGGCGACGCTGGCCGGCTCGGTCACGCTGACGCTGCTGATCTGGATCGCCGGCTACATGGCGCGGGGGAGCCTGACATGAGCGGCAAAAACACCGACATGCGTACGCCGCTGGCCAAGGTCCGCGGCCTCGGTTCCGCCCGCGAGGGCACCGGCCATTTCTGGCGCCAGCGGCTGACGGCGATCTCCAACATCCCGCTGGTCCTGTTCTTCGTGGGTTTCCTGATCGCACTCAACGGTGCCAGCTATATCGAGGTGCGCGCCGCACTTGCCAATCCATTCGTGGCACTGGTGCTGGCGCTGGTCCTGCTGTCGGTGCTCTACCACATGCGGCTCGGCATGCAGGCAATCATCGAAGACTATGTGCATGGCGAAGGCGCCAGGCTGGCGCTGCTCGCCCTCAACACATTCTTTCCCGTAGTCGTCGGCGTCGCTTCGGTCTTCGCCCTGCTTAAACTGGCATTTGGAGGCTGAGTTTTGGCCAAGGACGCGAAGAACGCCAACACGGCTTCCGCCTATAGCTATGTCGACCACAAATTCGACGTCGTGGTCGTCGGCGCCGGCGGCGCCGGCCTGCGGGCCACGCTCGGCATGGCCGAGCAGGGCCTGCGCACCGCCTGCATCACCAAGGTGTTCCCGACGCGCTCGCATACGGTTGCGGCGCAGGGCGGCATTGCCGCCTCGCTCGCCAATATGGGTCCCGACAACTGGCAGTGGCATCTCTTCGACACCGTCAAAGGCTCGGATTGGCTGGGCGACACCGACGCGCAGGAATACATGGTGCGCGAAGCGCCGGCTGCGGTCTACGAGCTCGAGCATTACGGCGTCCCCTTCAGCCGCACCGAGGACGGGAAAATCTACCAGCGGCCGTTCGGCGGCATGATGATGAATTTCGGCGAGGGGCCGCCGGTGCAGCGCACCTGCGCGGCCGCCGACCGCACCGGCCACGCCATGCTGCACACGCTCTACGGCCAGTCGCTGAAGCACAATGCGCAGTTCTTCATCGAGTATTTCGCGCTCGACCTGATCATGGAGCCGGACGGCACCTGCACCGGCGTCGTCGCCTGGAACCTCGACGACGGCACCATCCACCGCTTTTCGGCGAAAATGGTGGTGCTGGCGACCGGCGGCTATGGTCGCGCCTATTTCTCGGCCACCTCCGCGCATACCTGCACCGGCGATGGCGGCGGCATGGCCGCACGCGCAGGGCTGCCGCTGCAGGACATGGAGTTCGTGCAGTTCCACCCGACCGGCATCTACGGCGCCGGCTGCCTGATCACCGAGGGCGCGCGCGGCGAGGGCGGCTATCTCGTCAATTCCGAGGGCGAGCGCTTCATGGAACGCTACGCGCCGTCAGCCAAGGATCTGGCTTCGCGCGACGTGGTCTCGCGCTGTATGACGCTGGAGATCAGGGAGGGCCGCGGCGTCGGCCCGAAGAAGGATCATATCTTCCTGCATCTCGACCATCTCGACCCGGCCGTTCTGCACGAGAGGCTCCCGGGTATTTCGGAATCGGCAAAGATCTTTGCCGGCGTCGACCTGACCAAGGAGCCGATCCCGGTGCTGCCGACGGTCCATTACAATATGGGTGGCGTGCCGACCAATTACTGGGGTGAGGTGCTGAACCCGACGGCGTCGAATCCGGACCAGGTGTCGCCCGGGCTGATGGCGGTCGGCGAAGCCGGCTGCGCCTCGGTGCACGGCGCCAACCGGCTGGGCTCGAACTCGCTGATCGATCTGGTGGTGTTCGGCCGTGCGGCGGCGATCCGGGCCGGCCAGGTGATCGACCGGACATCGGCGATCCCTCCGCCCAACGAGGCCGCCGTCGAAAAGATCATGGACCGCTTCGACCGGCTGCGTCACGCCAACGGCTCGACGCCGACAGCGGTTTTGCGCGAAAAGATGCAGAAGGCGATGCAGGAGGACGCGGCGGTGTTCCGCACCCAGGAATCGCTGGAAAGCGGCTGCAGGCGCATTTCGCAGCTTTGGGGCGAGCTCAAGGAAGTCAAGGTGTTTGACCGCTCGATGATCTGGAACTCCGACCTGGTCGAGACGCTGGAGCTGGAAAATCTGATGGCCAACGCCATCACCACCGTCTACGGCGCCGAGGCGCGCAAGGAAAGCCGCGGCGCGCACGCGCGGGAGGACTTTTCGGCCCGCGACGACGCCAACTGGCGCAAGCACACGCTGGCCCGGCTCAACGAGGCCGGCGAGGTGGCGCTCAGCTACCGGCCGGTGCACACCGAGACGCTGCTCAAGGAGGCAGACGGCGGCATCAATCCGGCCAAGATTGCGCCGAAGGCGAGAGTGTATTGACGATGGCGCTGGCGGTTGCGGGATATTCCGGCATGCCCCTTCCAGCCAAGCTCGGCCTGAAGGACGGGATGATTGCCGCCTTCGTCGCCTTGCCGGCCGAGCTGGACGACCTTGCCGAAGCCGTGGACTTTGCCGAGCTCGACCGGCTGGCTGACTGGTCGGCGATTTCGGGCGTTCATGAGAAATATGATGCCGTACACGCTTTCACCCGGCAGCGTGTCGAGATCGAGGACCGTCTTGGCGACATCGAAGCAGCGATCAAGCGGGACGGCATGGTCTGGGTCTCTTGGCCAAAAAAGGCATCGAAAGTGCCGACCGACGTCACCGAGGACGTTATCCGCACAGAGGCGCTGAAGCTCGACCTCGTCGACGTCAAGGTCGCCGCCGTGAACGAGATCTGGTCCGGGCTGAAGCTCGTCATCCGAAAGGACCTGAGGTAATGGTCGAACTGACGCTTCCGAAAAACTCGAAGATCATGGCCGGAAAAACCTGGCCGAAGCCGGAGGGTGCCACCAATCTGCGCGAATACCGCATCTACCGCTGGTCGCCGGACGATGACGAGAACCCGCGCATGGATACGTATTTCGTCGACATGGACGATTGCGGGCCGATGGTGCTCGACGCGCTGCTCTGGATCAAGAACAAGATCGACCCGACGCTGACCTTGCGCCGCTCCTGCCGCGAAGGCATTTGCGGCTCCTGCGCCATGAACATCGATGGGTCGAACACGCTGGCCTGCACCAAGGGCTGCGACGACATTGCCGGCGCGATCAAGGTCTATCCGCTGCCGCACATGCAAGTGGTCAAGGACCTGGTGCCCGACCTCACCAATTTCTACGCCCAGCATGCCTCGATCGAGCCGTGGTTGAAGACGGTGTCGCCCGAGCCGGCCAAGGAATGGCTGCAGAGCCATGAGGACCGCGAAAAGCTCGACGGGCTCTACGAGTGCATATTGTGCGCCTGCTGCTCGACCTCCTGCCCGAGCTACTGGTGGAACGGCGATCGCTATCTCGGCCCGGCGACGCTTCTGCAGGCCTATCGCTGGCTGATCGATTCCAGGGACGAGGCGACGGGCGAGCGGCTCGACAATCTCGAAGACCCGTTCCGGCTCTATCGCTGCCACACCATCATGAACTGCGCCCAGACCTGCCCCAAGGGGCTCAACCCGGCCAAGGCGATCGCCGAGATCAAGAAGATGATGGTGGAGCGACGGGTATAGGGGGCGGGCGGGTTGCAGCCGAGATCGTCTCGTCCGTAGCGATCCTTCGCGCCCCCCTCCGTCCTGCCGGACATCTCCCCCGCAAGGGGGGAGATTGGCCGTCATCTTGGCTTTCGCTAATCTCCACCATTGCAAGAATGGACGCACAGCGTTGAAGCTGCCGATCTCCCCCCTTGCGGGGGAGATGTCCGGCAGGACGGAGGGGGGTGCTGTCCCTCCGGCCTCAGAAGGATAGCCGATCCAATGACCGACTCCGACCTTCCCTTCCTCTCTCCCATCGAAGCCCGCGTGCTCGGTTGCCTGATCGAGAAGAAGGAGCTGACGCCGGACGTCTATCCGCTGACGCTCAATGCGGCACTTGCCGCCGCCAACCAGAAGACGGCGCGCGAGCCGGTGATGTCGGTCGAGCTTGCCGAGGTCAGGCGGGCGCTTGGCCAGCTGGAGCAGAAGGGCCTCGTCAGGCAGGTCTTCGCGTCGCGCGTCGAGCGCTATGAGCATGTCGTGGCACAGCGCTTTTCCCTGACCTCGGCGCAGATCGCGCTGCTCGGCCTGTTGTTGCTGCGCGGCCCGCAGACGGCCTATGAATTGCTGGCGCGAAGCGAGCGCCTGGCGCGGTTGCCGTCGATCGAGGAGCTTCGCGGCAATCTCGACCTGCTGATCGGCCGAAGGCCGCCGCTGGTGCAGCAGATCGATCGCGGCCCCGGCCAGCGCGAGGATCGCTATGTCCATCTGCTCAGCGGGCCGCCGCAGCTGTCGACTGCAGCAGTGCCTCTGCAATCGTCCTCGCCGGCCTCGGATCTGGAGACGCGCGTGCAGGTTCTCGAGGAGGAGGTCGCGACACTGCGCGCCCGCCTCGATGCGCTGACCGGCGATGGGCGATAAGGATTTTCGAGACGTTGGCTGACAGCGCCCTCAACGTGACATGTTCGTTGCCGCTTTCGATCGGCTAGCGCTGCCCCTCACCGCCTACCGGCGACCTCTCCCCGTATAGTGACGGGGAGAGGGACGCTCTCATCGACGGTTTCGCCCAATAGTTAGCGTTGCAAGAAGGGTGCCGCGGCTGCGGCCAGCTTCTTTCTCCCCGTCACTATACGGGGAGAAATGCCCGGCAGGTGGGTGAGGGGCAGCGCCGGCCTCAACAATTGGCGTCCAAGACAATTGGGTCCATCTGTCTGAACGATTGCCCCGAACCTCGCCCGTCAGCCGAGTCTGGCGTCGAGCGACACCTTGATGGCGCCGAGCGCCTTCGAGACCGGGCATCCGCCCTTGGCTTTTTCGGCTAGTTCCTGGAATTTGGCGGCATCGATGCCCGGTACCTTGCCAACCAGCGTGATCGCGCTGCCGGTGATGCCGGTGCCGGGGACCAGTGTCACCACGGCCTTGGCGTCGAGCTCGGTAGCCGGAGTGCCGTTCTCGGCAAGAAGATGCGAAAGTTGCATGGCAAAGCAGCCGGCATGGGCGGCGGCGATCAGCTCTTCCGGGTTGGTGCCGGATTTGCCGCTCTCGTCCTCGAAACGCATCTTGGCAGAATAGGGCGTGCCTTTCAGCGTCCCGCTCTGGGTATCGAGCGTGCCTTTGCCTTCCTTGAAACTGCCTTTCCAAACGGCGTTGGCGGTGCGGTCCATCAATTCCTCCTTGATTGTCGTGATTGAACCCGTAGTCGGCGTCCGGTCGACTATAGCGCGCTCCGGAGCGAAGGCCATCCACGCTTTCGTATCGGCGGCAGCGTGACACATCATGTCGAGCGAAAAAAATTCGAAAAAATACGCGTGCAAAAATGTCGACTTCCATCTGTCCCGGCCGTCCTGCGGGCGGCCATGGACTTGGTGGCCGGATGGAGGACCACATGAACAATCTGTTTTCTGCTCACTGGACAAGCACCGGCCACGGGGCCGGTGAACAACAAGCCGACTGGTCGCGCCTGCAGCCTTCCGGCTTCGGCCGACTGCTTGCGGCGATTGCCATCATCGGCATTGCGGTGTCCTTTCTCGACTATGCAGCGGCCAAAGGCCCAGCTGACGTGTCCGTCGCCTCGCCCTACGGTCCAACCCAGGAATGGAGGTAAAGATGAGATACGTTTGCCTGGTCTACGGTGAAGAAAAAGATCTCTACGCAATGACGCCTGCGAGGCTGGCCAAGCTCGACGCCGATTCGCTGGCCTATGACAGGTCGGTGGCGCAAAGCGGCCGCCTGATCATCGCGCAGGCGCTGCAATCGGTGAAGACATCGAAGACCGTGCGCCGGCGCCAGGGCAAGCGGCTGGTCACTGACGGCCCCTTCGCCGAGACCAAGGAGCAGCTGCTCGGTTTCGTCATGATCGAGGCCGGGGATCTCGACGAGGCGCTGGAGATCGCCGGCGGAATCCCGCTGGCCGAAATCGGCACGATCGAGGTGCGGGCGATCTACAACGTGCCGGGGTCGTAGGGATGTCCCGATAAGATCCTTGGCAAAGTGATGGCGGCCGATGACTGGCGCAGGCTTTCGTTTTCTTCGATCGATGCAACTTTTGCGTGTTGAGGCGAAGCAATACTTCTCCTATCGTCGCCCGAGATTGGGGATCTTGGGGTATGCATATATTGATTGCTGCAATCGGCCTGCTGGGGGCAGCGGCGTTCTGGTGGTACCGGCTGAAGATCATGAACGACGCGGCGCGTGAGGTTGCCGACGTCGTTGGCCGCGTCCAGGGCAATATCCGCCGCAAGAAGCTGCGCAAGCAGGCGGCGCTCTCGCCGCTGACGGCGATCGACGATCCGGTCGTCGCCGCCGCGACGCTGATCACCGCGATTGTTTCCGAGCATGGTCCTGTGCTGCCGCAACGCGAAGCCGCCATTCGATCGGTGATCTCGGAGATCGCCGACAAAAAGCAGACCGATGAAGCCGTGATCTACGCCAAATGGGCGGCATCGCAAATCGACGACGTCACGGTCGTCATCGACAAGCTGGCGCCGTTCCTGCGCGAACGGCTCGACGCAGCTGAAAGGAACGATCTGCTGCGAATGGTCAGCCGTGCGGCGGAAGCTGGTGGACAAAACCTGCCGATTCCCGACCAGCGCATGCTCCGGCTGCGCCAGAAGCTAGGCTTTGAGGTCAACTGACCGAACGCTAGTAAAACGCGCGCTTGCCGGGCCTAGATCGCCTCGCCCTTCAACAGTTTCGGCGTGTCGCCGGACAGACCCGACGCCTGGCGGATGAAGAACCCCTTCAGCCGCGGCATGCGCTCGACAAGGCCGAGGCCGATGTCGCGCAAAGTGCGCAGCGGGCCGAAATCGTTGGAAAACAGCCGGTTCAGCACATCGGTGGTGATGCCCATCTGCACCGTGTCGAAACGCCGCCATTGCTGGTAGCGCTCAAGCACGTCCAGCGCGCCGATGTCCTGGCCGAGCCGGTCGGCCTCGACCACCACTTCGGCCAGCGCCGCCACGTCCTTGAAACCGAGATTCAGACCCTGGCCGGCGATCGGGTGGATGCCGTGGGCGGCGTCGCCGGCCAAGGCGATGCGCGGCGCGACGAAGGCGCGCGCAATGATCAGTCCAAGCGGCCAGGCACGCGGCTTGTCGGCGATATGGATTTCGCCGAGTTTCAGGCCAAAGCGCTGCTCGAGCTCATATTCCAGGACCAGGGTGTCGCCACTGACCAGCTTGTCGGCGTCCTGCGACCGTTCGACCCAGACGATCGACGAGCGGTTGGTGCCGTCCTTGCCCGGCTTGAGCGGCAGCGTGGCGAACGGGCCTGCGGGAAGGAAATGCTCTTCGGCGCGGCCGTTGTGCGGCCGCTCATGCGCCACCGTGCAGACGATGCCGGACTGGCCATACTCCCATTTCACCGTCTTGATGCCTGCCATGTCGCGCAGCTTCGAATTGACGCCGTCGGCGGCAACCAGCAGCCGCGCCTTCAGCGTCGCGCCGTCGGCAAGATGCACGGTTATGCCGGCGCCGTTGATGTCGAAGGCGCTGACGGCGACGCCTTCGATGATGCCGATGCCGAGTTGTTCGGCGCGCCGGCGCAAGGCGCCGTTCAAATCCTTGTTGGCGACCATATGCGCGAAGGGTTCGCCGGGCGCGACCTCGCCATCGAAAGTGAGGAACACCGGGCGGACCGGATCGGATGTGCGCGAATCAGTGACGATCATTTCGGTGATCGCCTGCGCCTCCGGCGCGATCTCGTTCCAGACGCCGAGCTGGTCGAGCATGCGGCACGCGGCGGCGGCAATCGCCGAGGCGCGGCCGTCCTTCCGCCAGACCCCGGCGGGTGCTGCATCGACGACGGCAACGGCAAGGCTCGGCCGCGCCTGCTTCAGCGATACGGCGGCGGCCAGGCCGACATAGCCGGCGCCGGCGACAAGAACGTCGAGCGAATTCTTGCTGTCCACCATGGCAATTCCTTTCGCAGCCTGACCGTCGCCGGGCTTTCCGCCCTTGACTGCCCGCCGTTCCTGTCGGAAACCGCCATGGTAATTTTGCGGCGAGGTCAAGATGACGGCAGCCATGGACGAGCTTCTCGGCATTCTCGACCTCGAGCAGCTGGAACACAACCTGTATCGTGGTCGCAGCCCCAAGCTCGACTGGCAGCGCATCTTCGGCGGCCAGACCATCGCCCAGGCGCTGGTCGCCGCGCAGCGAACGGTCGAGCCCGAGCGCCATGTACACTCACTGCATGGCTATTTCATGCGGCCGGGCGACACCAAGGTGCCGATCATCTACGAGGTCGACCGTATCCGTGATGGCGGCTCCTTCACCACGCGCCGCGTCGTCGCTATCCAGCACGGCCAGGCGATCTTTTCGCTGGAAGCCTCGTTCCAGCAGGATGAGGTCGGCCTGGAACATCAGGTGCCGATGCCGCAGGACGTGCCGGCGCCCGACACGTTGCTGTCGCAACGCGAGTTGCTGGGCAAGTTCGGCGAGGCGGTGCCCGAGGGCATCAAGCGCTATTGGGAGCGCGACCGGCCGATCGAGATGAAGCCGGTGATGCTGAAGCATTATACCAGCCGGGAAAAGCTCGAGCCGAAGCAGAACATCTGGATCCGCACCACCGGTCCGGTGCCGGCCGATCGCGCCACGCGGGCGGCTGTGCTCGCTTACCTCTCCGACATGACGCTGCTCGACACCTCGACCTTCGCCCATGGCCGCGCCATTTTCGATCGCGATATCCAGGCGGCGAGCCTCGACCACGCCATGTGGTTCCATCGCAGCCATCCACTCGACGACTGGATGCTGTACACGCAAGACAGCCCGTCGACGCAAGGATCACGCGGTTTTACCCGCGGCTCGCTGTTTGCCCGCGACGGCACGTTGATCGCCTCGGTTGCCCAAGAAGGACTCATCCGGCTGAAGCGACCGCCTGCGGAGTAGGCATTTTTCGAAATTTGCCTATTTTTTAATCATATGCACTGCCGCGACTGTGAACAGGCAGTCGGCAAACCTTCCCGATTTCGTTGTTTAACAACAGCTTAACACCCTGCTTCGGCAATTGGCACGGAGCTTGAATCCTAGCGGGCACTCTCCGGCTCTCATGGGGATCGGCGAAGTCGTGCAAAACGCGGGGACCCGCAACAGCAAAGGGTGAAACCTTATGAAGATCGTGATGGCAATCATAAAGCCGTTCAAGCTCGACGAGGTGCGCGAGGCGCTCACCGCGGTCGGCATCCAGGGCCTGACCGTCACCGAAGTAAAAGGCTACGGACGCCAGAAGGGGCACACGGAAATCTATCGCGGGGCGGAATACGCGGTCAGCTTCCTGCCGAAGATCAAGATCGAAGTCGCGGTCGCTGTCGACATGGTCGACAAGGCCGTCGAGGCCATCACCGCGGCGGCCAAGACCGGCCAGATCGGCGACGGCAAGATCTTCGTTTTCGGCATCGACCAGGCGGTGCGGATTCGCACCGGCGAAACAGACACCGACGCGCTTTGAGCCGCCGATACGTATTCCAATGGAGAGTTCAATGAATATTCCTTCCACCTTGAAGATAACGGGACGCGCGGCCGTTTTGGGCTCGCTCGCTCTCGCTGCACTGGGCACGGTTGCTGCGTTCGCGCAGGAAGCGGCTCCGGCAGCACCGGCTACCCCTGCGCCCGCGCTCGACACCGGCAACACCGCTTGGATGCTGACCTCGACGGCGCTGGTGCTGATGATGACCATACCGGGCCTGGCGCTGTTTTATGGCGGCATGGTGCGCAAGAAGAACGTGCTCGCCACCATCATGCAGAGCTTTGCCATCACGTGCCTGGTGACGGTGCTGTGGTTCATGTTCGGCTACTCGCTGGCCTTCTCGGATGGCGGCGGCATGAATGCCTATCTCGGCGGCTTCTCGAAGTTCTTCCACAACGGCATCACCACCTCGTCGCTGTGGCTGCCGGGCGTGGCGAACATCCCTGAGTTCGTCTTCTCGATGTTCCAGATGACCTTCGCCATCATCACGCCGGCGCTGATTGCCGGCGCCTTCGCCGAACGCATGAAGTTCTCGGCGCTGCTCATCTTCATGGGGGCGTGGCTGCTGGTGGTCTATGCCCCGATCGCGCACTGGGTGTGGGGCGGCGGCTTCCTCGGCACAGCCGGCGTTCTCGATTTCGCCGGCGGCACGGTCGTTCACATCAATGCCGGTGTTGCCGGCCTGGTCTGCGCGCTGGTTCTCGGCAAGCGTGAAGGCTACGGCACCACCAACATGGCGCCGCACAACCTGGTCTACTCCGTAATCGGTGCTTCGCTGCTGTGGGTCGGCTGGTTCGGCTTCAACGCCGGTTCGGAACTGGCCGCCGACGGCCTTGCCGGTGCCGCGATGCTGAACACCCAGGTTGCCGCTGCCGCTGCGGCGCTCGCCTGGATGTTCGCCGAATGGATCGTCGCCAAGAAGCCGAGCGTTCTTGGCATCATCTCGGGCGCCGTCGCCGGCCTGGTCGCGGTGACGCCGGCTTCCGGCTTCGTCAATCCGACCGGCGCCTTCATCGTCGGCATCGTCGCCGGCGTGCTGTGCTACGTCTCGGCCGTCAAGCTCAAGCACGCGTTCGGCTATGACGACTCGCTCGATGCATTCGGTGTGCACGGCATCGGCGGCATCATCGGTGCATTGCTGACCGGCGTGCTCGCCGATCCGGCGATCAACAGCCTCGGCTCGGGCGCCTCCGTCGGCAAGCAGCTCTACGGTATCGTCTTCACCATCCTGTGGACGGCGATCGCGAGCTTCGTGATCCTCTACATCGTCAAGGCGCTGGTCGGCCTGCGTCCTTCCACCCAGGAAGAGGTCGAAGGCCTCGACATCAGCCAGCACGGCGAAGTGGTGGCGTAAAGGCATTGGCCGGCATCGGCGTTTTGCCGGTGCCGGGAAGATCCCGTCGTGACGCTCCCGAAAGGACTCACGCCTTGAGGCCCGGAAACCTTCCGGGCCTCTTTTTTGCGCGCGGATGGCCGTGATGGCTCGATCACGGTCGCTTGATCAAGGTGCTCGATCCGCCGGCGGCGTGAAACATCGGCCGCGGCGGCTCCGAACTGTGGTGGCGGTCGCCCGTTCCGGTGACGCAGAATGCCCATGGTTAATGCGCCCTTAACCTTCCCGCCGCTAGTCTGACAGCCGAATCTGCCGTGTTGCGCGTCCGCGCCCGGCCGGGCAACGACAGACGAGGAAGAGCATGCGTTCAGGGGCTTCAGCACCGCTTGCGCTGGCCGATACGGGGCACGGCATCCGGGCGTTCGCGAGGCGCCAGGTCGGGCGGCTGGTCGGTGCCGGGCTGTTTGCCCTGGTTGGCTTCGGCGTCGCCGCCCTTGCCACCTGGAACGTCGCCGATCCGAGCTTTTCGCACGCCACCGATAATATCGTCACCAATGCAATGGGTTATGCGGGCGCCGTATTTTCCGACATCGCCATGCAGTTCTTCGGACTTGCGGCGGTTGCGGCGCTGGTGCCGGCGGTGATCTGGGGGTTTCTGCTGTTTACCGCGCGTGGCGTCGACCGGCTGCCGAAACGGGCGCTCGCCTGGTTCGGGTTTTCGCTGCTTGGCGCGGCAATCGCCGGCTGCGTGGTGCCGCCCAAGACCTGGCCGCTGCCGACCGGCCTCGGCGGCGTATTCGGCGATATGGTGCTCAATATCCCAGGCCTCATCATCGGCGGCTATCCGACCGGCCTCGTCGCCAGCGTGCTCGCCGTGCTCCTGGCAGCGCCGGCGCTGTGGGTATTCTTGTATGGCTCGGCGCTGATTTCTCGCAAGAACGGCTTTGCCGTCCTTGATCTGCCTGCCGTGCCCGATCCGCAGGACGACCTGCTTTTCGACAATGAGGAGGACGAGGGCGACGAAGGCATATTGGCGCTTGGCGCCATCACCCACTGGTGGCTGTCGCTGCGGGCCTATCTGCGCCGCCGCGCCGCGCGTCGGCGCGAGCGCGACGATTTCGAACCGGAGATGGAACCGCGCCCCAGCGCCTGGCGGCGAGCGGCCGAACGGGTCGAATCGGCCGAGTTCGCCGAGGCGCGGATGAGCCCGGGCGGGCGCGCCCGCGTCGAGCCGGAATTCTTCGCCGCCATGGTCAACGACCGCAGTGCCTCGATCGACCCCGACGATGCCGACGTCTTCGACAACGACGACAATGACGACATGGATTTCGCGCCCGAGCCGGCCGGTCAACGCCGCGCCGCGCCGACGGCCAAGGTGCAGAACTTCCGCTCCGACGCGGCGACGCGCGTCGAGGCGCCGGCGCCGCGGCCGGCACCAGGCGCCCGCGTCCAGCGCGAGGCGCAGACCTCGCTGATCGGCTCGGAGAAATTCGAGATGCCGTCGCTGCATTTCCTGTCGGAACCGAAGAACGTGGTGCGCGACGCAAGCCTGTCCAAGGACGCGCTGGAGCAGAACGCCCGCCTGCTCGAGGGCGTGCTGGAGGATTTCGGCGTCAAAGGCGAAATCATCCATGTGCGTCCGGGTCCGGTCGTCACGCTCTACGAGCTGGAACCCGCGCCCGGCATCAAATCGTCGCGGGTCATCGGCCTGTCCGACGACATTGCCCGCTCGATGAGCGCCATCGCCTGCCGTGTCGCCGTGGTGCCCGGCCGCAACGCCATCGGCATCGAATTGCCGAACGCCAGGCGCGAGACCGTCTATTTGCGCGAGATCATGGCCAGCCGCGATTTCGAGACCACCAAGGCCAAGCTGGCGCTGGCGCTGGGCAAGACCATCAATGGCGAGGCGGTGATCGTCGACATCGCCAAAATGCCGCACGTGCTGGTCGCCGGTACCACCGGCTCGGGCAAGTCCGTCGCCATCAACACCATGATCCTGTCGCTGCTCTATCGGCTGACGCCGCAGGACTGCCGGCTGATCATGATCGATCCAAAGATGCTGGAACTCTCGGTCTATGACGGCATCCCGCATCTTCTGACGCCGGTGGTCACCGATCCGAAGAAGGCGGTGGTGGCGCTGAAATGGACCGTGCGCGAGATGGAGGACCGCTACCGCAAGATGTCGAAGGTCGGCGTCCGCAACATCGACGGCTTCAACGCGCGCGTGCAGCAGGCCGAGAAAAAGGGTGAAAGGATTTCCCGCACCGTGCAGACCGGCTTCGACCGCCAGACCGGCGAAGCGATCTACGAGACGGAGAACCTCGACCTCGAGCCGATGCCCTACATCGTCGTCATCATCGACGAGATGGCCGATTTGATGATGGTCGCCGGCAAGGACATCGAAGGCGCGGTGCAGCGCCTGGCGCAGATGGCGCGCGCCGCCGGCATCCATGTCATCATGGCAACGCAGCGGCCGTCGGTCGACGTCATCACCGGCACCATCAAGGCGAATTTCCCGACCCGTATCTCGTTCCAGGTGACATCGAAGATCGACAGCCGCACCATCCTGGGCGAGCAGGGCGCCGAACAGCTGCTCGGGATGGGCGACATGCTCTACATGGCCGGCGGCGGCCGCATCCAGCGCGTGCACGGTCCCTTCGTCTCCGACGACGAGGTGGAGAAGATCGTCGCGCATCTGAAGCTGCAGGGCGTGCCGGAATATCTCGACGCCATCACCGAGGACGACGACAAGGATGACGACGAGCCGACGGGCAAAGGCAGTGGCGGCGGCGACGGCGGTAATTTCGAGGATTCCGACGACCCCTACGACCAGGCGGTTGCGGTGGTGCTGCGCGACGGCAAGGCCTCGACCAGCTACATCCAGCGCCGGCTCGGCATTGGCTACAACCGCGCCGCCTCGATTATCGAGAAGATGGAGAAGGAAGGCATTGTCGGCCCGGCCAACCATGCCGGAAAACGCGAAATCCTGGTGCCGACGGAGGACGACAAGTTCTAGAGCGCATCCGCGCCGGCAACTTTGAACCTTTTGGCGCGTTGCAACGATGAGCGCCGTGCGGCCCGCCAAACTTAAGCCCAACTGGGGGGCCAGACCAATATAACGAGCAAGCAGTCAGATGATGGTGACCGGCATGAAAAACGCAACTCTCGCCCCAAAAAAGGATTTCGCCCCAACCCGCCGGCAGGTGCTCGGCCTCGGTCTGGTCCTGGCCGGTGCAGCGGCCGCCAATGTCGTGCCCGGCTTCCAGCTGCTGGCGTCGGCGCAAGCAGCGGTTCCGGCGACGGCGCAGAAGATCGCCGATCATTTCTCCTCGGTCAAATCGATGAGCGGCGAGTTCGTGCAGTTCGGGCCCAAGGGCGAGCAGACCGGCGGCAAGTTCTTTCTGGAACGGCCGGGCAAGATCCGCTTCAATTATGACGGCGCCTCGAATTTCAGGGTGATTTCCGACGGCAAGTCGGTGGTCATCCTCAACAAGAAACTGCGGACCTCCGACCTCTATCCGCTGTCGAAGACGCCGCTGAAGCTGCTGCTCGACGACAAGATCGATCTCTCGGGCGGACGCGTCAGAAGCGTCAAGGAAGAAAACGATCTCACCACCATCCAGCTTGCCGACAAATCGGTGTTCGGCAATTCGAAGATCACCATGATGTTCGATCCGAAATCCTATGAATTGCGGCAGTGGACCATCACCGATGCGCAAGGCAAGGACACAACGGTGATGATCTTCAACACCAAGGAGGGCGTCAGCTTCGCCCCCGACACCTTCGCCATCGATTATACGGCGAACCGCGAGCTGAACACCAAGACGCGGTAACTTTCTGCTGCTGCGGGATGGCTTTTCCGCGTTGGTGCGGGCGGCTTGTTTTTGCGGTGCGCGGCTGGCAGTAGTTTCCGCGATTGACTTCCGTCGGAGCCATCCGGCGGATCTTGCGTTGTCCGGAACCCCAAATGCCGTTTTCCGTCGCTACCTGGAATATCAACTCCGTTCGACTGCGCATGCCGATCGTCGAGCGCCAGCTGGTAGAGCAGGCGCCGGACGTGCTCTGCCTGCAGGAAACCAAGGTTCCGGACGAATTGTTTCCGGAGAAGGCGTTCCGCAAGCTCGGCTACGAGCACATCGCCTTCCATGGCCAGAAGGGCTATCACGGCGTTGCGACCATAGCGCGCCGTCCGATCGAGGTGGTCGAAAAGCGCCGCTTCTGCGAGATCGACGACAGCCGGCATCTGTCGGTCACCGTCAAGGCCGGCGGCAAAACGATCCTGCTGCACAACTTCTACGTTCCGGCCGGCGGCGATGAGCCCGACCCGGCCGTCAACCGCAAGTTCAAGCACAAGCTCGATTTCGTTGCCGAGATGAACGCCGTGCGGGCCGAGCATGACGAGCACTCCGGCTCGATCCTGGTCGGCGACCTCAACATCGCGCCGCTCGAGCACGATGTCTGGTCGCACAAGCAGCTCCTCAACGTCGTCAGCCATACGCCGGTCGAGACGGAAAATTTCGAGGCGATGCGGCTCTCCGGCGACTGGGTCGACCTGATGCGGCTCAATGTGCCTTACGAGGAGAAACTCTACACCTGGTGGAGCTATCGCGCCCAGGATTGGCAGGCCTCAAATCGTGGCCGCCGCCTCGACCATATCTGGTCGTCGCCAAACCTGGTGCCGCATTTTGCCGGCTACGAAATCCTGCGGCCGGCACGCGGCTGGGAACGACCCTCGGACCACGTGCCGGTGATCGGGCGTTTCAACCTCGATTAGCTTTGTCTCGCCTTAACAACTCAACGAAACCTGAAGCTATCCGCGATGTAGTCGGGACGGGCGTTGAGCGCGGCGAAAACGTCGTGCAGATCAGGCGCCCCCGCCAATATGCCCGACAGGACCAGCGTCGTCGCGACGCCGACGCCGTTGCCGCCGGCGATGTCGTGCTCGACGCTGTCGCCGACGCAGACCACGCTGGCGCGCTCCGGGTGACCCGCCAGTGCCAGCGCTGCCTCGAATATCTGCGGATTGGGCTTGCCGATGCGCGCCACGCTGCCGCCGAGGCTCTCATAGAGATCGGCGAGCCGGCCGGCGCCGAAGCGAGGGCCGACGGCAGTCAGCATGATCTTGTCGGGATTGGTGCAGAAGCATGGCACCCGGCGCGCCGCCGCCGGACCAAGAAGCCGGCGATAGTGGTCGAGGTCGTAGCGATCGCCCTCGCTGGCGGAAATCAGCACCAGTTCTGCATCGTCGCCGTCCTTGGCCAGCACGAACGGCAGGCCGTCGACAGCCGAACGGTCATTGTCGCGGCGGATCAGCAGGCATTTTGTCTGCGGGCGCAGGGCTCCGGATGCCGCCATTTGATGGAAGGAGCGCCACGCCACCTCGCCGGAGGAGACAAAGTGATCCCAGCTTCCCGGTTCGAAGCCGAGCTTCAATAGGCGGCGCTCATTGGGTTGCGCCCGCTTGCCGGAATTCGAGATCAGCACGATGGTCTTGCCGGCACGCTTGAGTGCCGACAAGGCCTCGACAGCGCCTGGATAGGCGCTGGTGCCGTCGTGCAGCACACCAAATTGGTCGAGCAGGAATACCTGATAGCGCTCGGCCAGCGCGGCGATGCCGTCGAGGTGTTGAATTGCCTTGGCCGTCATAGAAGCCCCGCTGCGCTAGCGCCCATCAGCGCCAGCCGCGCCGTGCCGGCGGCGGCCTCCTCCGAAAGAGCCGGCACGAGAGCGACGCCAAGCTTGCGCTGCCGGATTGCCGTCCAGGCCGGATTGGCCGCTCCGCCGCCGACGCTCCTGACCGATGTCAGCCGGGGTGCGCCGAGTTCGGCAAGCCGGCGATAGCCGAGCGCTTCGATCGCCGCAATACCCTCGAGCATCGCTTTCAGATAATCGGCGTCGTCGGCGGGCCGCGGCTCGAGGCGCGGCGGCAGCGCCGGATCGGCTATGGGGAAGCGTTCGCCCGGCGCCGGCAGCGGGTAATAGTCGAGACCGGTCTCGGTCGCCGGGTCGATTTTTTTGCTGAGTTCGACAATGCGGGCGACGGGGAAATGCTGGGCCAGAACCTTGCCGCCGGAGTTCGAGGCGCCGCCCGCCAGATAGGTGTCACCCAGCCGATGGCTGTAGATGCCGAATTGCGGCGCCGAGATCGGCCGGTCGGAGAGAATCTTGATGGTCAGCGATGAGCCGAGCGCAGTGACGCCGTCGCCCGCCGCCGTCGCGCCGGTTGCCAGGAACGACGCACAGCCATCGGTGGTGCCGGCGACCACGACCACATCACGCGGCAGGCCGAACATTTTCGCGGCGCTGGCGGTGAGCGTACCCGTGACATCGCCCGGCCGCACGACGCCAGGCAGCAATTCCATGCGCATTCCGGTGGCCGCGATCCAGTCCGGCCAGCGGCGGGTTTCGACATCGTAGCCGGTTTTCAATGCGTTGTTTTCGTCGCTGCCATCGAAGCGGCCGGAGAACTGTCCGGCGATCCAGTCGGCCTGGTGCAGCACAGCGGCGACGCCGGGCAGGTGCTGGAAAGACAATGCCTTGGCGAGACCGGACGTCGCCCCAAGGGCAGCGCTCGTTGCCGGTGCTGCGCCGGCTATTTCACTCAGAATTGTGTGGTCAGCGACCTTGTCGTTGTACATCAGCGGTTCGGCCAGCGGCCGCCCGGCGCCGTCGACCGGCAGCAGCGTACCCGACGTACCGTCGACGGCGATCGAGCGCACTGCCGCGCGATCGATACATTTGAGCAGTTCCGCCAACGTCGCGCCGACCGCCTCCCACCAGATGGCGGGGTCGCGGCCGTTCGGCCCAAATCGCTCGAGGGCAATAGCGTAATGCGCGGCAATGGAAAAGTCCGGGCGCATGGCGACGGCGCGCGCGCCGGATGTACCGATGTCGATGCCGATGGCAAGCGGGCCAGACGAACGCGGCATGTCAGCTGCCTCCCGCATTGAGTTTCTGGCGATATTTTTCGGCGTCCCAGTTGATCAGTTCGTCATTCTCTGCCGCTGTCAGATAATTAAGCTTCGCTGCGACATCGACCCGCGCGGTCACATCGGCGAGGCAGCGCTGCATGGCGTCGGCACCGGCGCCCGCGTCGCCGCGCATCAACACGCCGAGGCCGGGAAACAGGATCGCCGCGGGTGCGGCGCCGCAGCGCTCGATGACGCGCTTCACACCCTCGGCCGGCCTCGCCACGACCGAGCCCTTGCCGAGAAAGATGACGTGGTCGGGGTAGAGGCTGCCGCCCGAAGCCATGCGGCAGCTTTCGGGGTCGATCGCCACCGCGTGCGCCTCGACATCCGCCGGCAATCTGTAGTCGCTGTCGCCGGCGCGCGCCATCAATGCCGCGGTGTCCGGCTCAGCCACCTGGCGCGGCGGCCGTGCCAACAGCCGGGTTACGCGGCGCAGCAGCATGCCTGCCTCAGCGACAGTGTCGGCTGCAACGACCAGGCCGTGGTTGCCGAGGATCAGTATGTCCACGCCTGGCCGCAGGCGCTCGGCGATGCCCTGGGCGAGCGGCAGTCCCGGCCGGCGATAGGGAACATATGCCCATTGGTGGCCGTCGAGCCGCCTGGCGGCCTCGGCCTCGCAGTCGGCCTGCACGGCCAGCGAAATGGTCTCGACACAGTGGACATGCAGAACGATGCGCTGCGGCATCAGCGCATGTACGGTGGTCTCGATCGAGGGGCGCAAGCCGCGCGGATTGAGGGCGCCGACAGCGAAGGCCTGTGGCTGTTCGGCGGTCGGGTCGCGTCGTTCGATGGCGTCGAGCAATGGCGGAATGCTGACCGGCACCATGATGTCCGCGGTGAGCGCGTCCTTCAGCCAGGTGCCGGAGGCCTTGATCCAGAGCGTGCCACCGGCTTTTAGCGAGGTGTTGCCGCCGGCGGCCTGGGTCAGATGCGGGTCGCTGCCAATCTCGGCGGAAAGCGACCGCAGCGCTGCCAATTCCTGCGCATCCGCACTGATCGTCATCGAAATTCCTCCACAAACCGGCCGCGTGGCCACGGCTTTGGACGCCCTGTTGCCGGGACGAAGACCGACGCTGGTATCGCAGATGCGAGTAAGTTACGTCAACAGTGATGTTATCGCGTCAAATCAGGCTTGCAATCCGAGGGCCGTTGAGTAAGTTGCACCAATTGCCGTGCAAAATGGCATGCCGTGCAGTGGCTTGGGAGGCAAGCACATTGGGAGGTAACGGTTGAGCGACTCCGGCCGCCAGCGTCAGATCGTCGAGCTTTTGCGGGACCGGCCTTTCGCATCGGTGCGCGAGCTGCAGGAGCGGCTTGGCGTGTCGGCGGCGACGGTGCGGCGCGACATCGACAAGATCGATGAGGCCGGCGAAGCGCGCAAGGTCTATGGCGGCATCTCGGCGCTCGATGGCGCTTCGCAAGCCGGCGTCGCCTATGCCAGGCCCTATGACGAGAACCGCGACCTCGCCGTCGAGGCCAAGCGGCAGATCGCCGCTCTCGCCGCCACCATGGTGCGCGACGGCGACGCGGTCATCGTGCATGGCGGTTCGACCTGCTTCCATCTCGGCGTCAAGCTCGCCGACCGCAATATCCGGCTTTACACCAACTCGATGCCGCTCGCGGCCTATCTCAGCGATCACGGCCATTGCAGTCTGACCGTTGCCGGCGGCGACCTTTACCGCGAGCCGGGCATCATCCATTCGCTGACGCAGACGGTGCCGTTCTACGCCTCGAAGTTTTTTCTCGGCGCGCAAGGCATCGGCCAGGAAGGCCTTCTGGAATCGCACCCGCTGCTGGTCCGCTCGATCGTCGAGCTCAGCCTCTGCGCCGACCAGATCGTCGTGCTGGCCGACAGCCGAAAACTGTCGATCCACGCGCGCAATGTGGCGCTGCCGCTGTCGCGGATCGGCACGCTGGTCACCGATGACGGCCTGTCCGAGACAGATGCCCGCATGCTCGAAGATGCCGGCGTCACGGTGAGGATCGCCGCTTCCTCGGGAGGCGCCCAGTGAACATCGCGGTCCTCGATTTCGGCAAGACCAATTCGAAGCTGTTCGTCTTCGGCCAGAACGGACAGATCCTAGACGAGCGCCGCACCCAGCCGAGCTGGATCCGCAAAGGCGGCTTCAGCGTGCTCGACGAGGCAACGCTGCACGACTGGGCGGCTCGCGCCATTGATGACGCCGTCGATACGCATGGCGTGGAAGGGCTGATGGTATCCGGCCATGGCTGCACCTTCGCGTTGATCGACGAAGCCGAGCTGACGCATCCGATCCTCGATTACGAGCAGGAACCGCCAGCTGAAATCGCCGCGCAGATCGACCGCCGCATTCCAGATTTTGCCGAGACCTTTTCACCGCGCCTGCCGCTTGGCTTCAACTACGGCCGCCACATGTTGTGGCTGAAGGAGGTGGAGCCCGGTGCCTTCGCCACAGCGACGTCGATCCTCGGCTACCCCCAATATTGGAGCTGGCGATTTGGCGGCCGGCCGGTGTCGGAGGTCTCCTATCTCGGCTGCCATTCGCATCTATGGGCGCCGCGCAAACGCGATTTCAGCTCGCTGGTCGATGCCGAGGGCTGGCGCGGCCAGATGCCCGCCTTCGAGCGTGCCGGCGCGGTGATCGGCGAGCAGCGCTTCAGCCGGGCCGCCAAGCCGGTCGCCGTCCACAACGGCGTCCATGACAGCAATGCTGCGCTCCATGCCTACCGCCGACAGCAGCTCGGGCCGGTGACCGTGGTCTCGACCGGCACCTGGGTGGTCGTGCTCAATCCCGACTGTCCGCTCGATGCACTCGATGGCGAGCGCGACATGCTGGTCAATGTCGATGTCGACGGCGGCCCGGTGCCGACCATCCGCTTCATGGGCGGCCGCGAATTCGCCACGATCAGCGCCGGCTGGCAGGGCGCAATCGCGCCGTCATCGGTACAACGGGTGATCGACGCCGGCATCATGGCGCTGCCGAGCTTCGCGCCCGGCGGCCCGATGCCGCACCGCCGCGGCGAACTGGTCGGGCGTACGCCCAATGCCGAGGAACGCGCGGCCGTGGCGCTGCTCTACGTCGCGCTGATGCTCGATCTGTGCCTCGAGCTGATCCATTCGGACAATACGGTGATCGTCGATGGCGGCCTGAACAATGGCGGGCTGCTTGCCGCGCTGCTGGCGCAATTGCGGCCCGGGCAGGCCTTCCTGCAGGGCGCAACGCTGGAGGGCAGCGCCACCGGTGCTGCCGCACTTGCCTTTGAAAGCGTCGGACGCGAGTTTGCCACCGAGGCGCCGGAGGCGGTGCATGCGGCAAGCTTCAGCGGCCTTGCCGGCTACCGCAACGACTGGCGCGGCCTTGCCGCCGACCGGGGCGTGGCCATGGCAGCCTCGGGAGGGGCACGATGAGCGCCGCCGCTCGGATCGAGACGGTGCGCCAGCCGGTGCTGGAGATGCGCCACATCTCGAAGACGTTCGGGGCGATCCGCGCCTTGCATGATGTGTCGCTGACCGTTCACGCCGGCGAGTTGCACGCGTTGATGGGCGAGAACGGTGCCGGCAAGTCGACGCTGATGAAGGTGCTGTCCGGCGCCTACCGGCCGGACCCCGGCGGCGAAATCCTGATCGACGGCGTACCGGCCGCCACCGGCGACCCGATCAAGGCGCGCGCCGCCGGCATTGCGGTCATCTATCAGGAGCTGTCGCTGGCGCCCAATCTGTCGGTGGCGCAGAACATCTTCCTCGGCAACGAGCCAAGACGGTTCGGCATCGTCGACCGCGAGCAGTGCAACCGGCGCGCCAGCGAGATCATCGCGCGGCTCGGCGTGGCCTTTTCGGCGCGCACCCCGGTCACCAGCCTGTCGCTCGGCGAGCGCCAGCTGGTGGAAATCGCCCGGGCGCTGTCGACCAATGCGCGCATTATCGTCATGGACGAGCCGACCACGTCGCTGACCTCGCGTGAGACCGACCGGCTGTTCGAGGTGATCGCGACGCTGAAGTCGCAAGGCATCGCCATCATCTACATCAGCCACCGCATGGAAGAGGTCTACCAGCTCGCCGACCGCGTCAGCGTGCTGCGCGACAGCGGCTATGTCGGCACGCTCGACCGCGCCGACCTGAACGCCTCGCGCCTGGTATCGATGATGGTCGGGCGCGATCTGTCGACCTTCTACAAGAAGGATCACCGCCCGCCGGACAGCAAGCGCGCCGTCGCGCTGTCGGTGCGCGGCATGTCGGACGGCAATCTCATAAAGAATTGTTCCTTCGACCTCCACAAAGGCGAGGTGCTGGCACTGGCCGGCCTGGTCGGCTCGGGCCGGACCGAACTGGCACGGCTGATCTTCGGCGCCGACAGGCACATCTCGGGCACGCTGGAGCTCGGCGGCAAACCGATATCCATCGGTTCGCCGAGCGAGGCGCTCGATGCCGGCATCGCCTACCTGACCGAGGACCGCAAGCAACTTGGCCTGTTTCTCGACATGTCGATCTCCGACAACATCAGCATGGGCGTGCTGGCAAAGGACGCGAAGGCCGGCGGTCTGCGCGACTTCGCGGCTGCCGAAAAGCGCGCCGCCAAGGCGGTGTCAGACCTCTCCATCCGCACCAGCTCGGTGCAGGCCAATGCCGGCTTGCTGTCGGGCGGCAACCAGCAGAAGGTGCTGCTCGGCCGCCTGCTGGAAACCGAGCCGCAGGTCGTCATCCTCGACGAGCCGACCCGCGGCGTCGATGTCGGGGCGAAGTCGGAAATCTACCGGCTGATCGACAACCTGGCCAAGAAAGGCATCGCCATCCTGATGATCTCCAGCGAACTGCCGGAGGTGATCGGCATCGCCGACCGCGTGCTGGTGATGCGCGACGGCACCATTGCCGGCGAGGTGACGGCCTCGGAAGGCGAGCCGCTGCGGCAGGAAGCGATCATTGAACTTGCAACGGGAGCGGCTCAGCGATGACCGACAAGGTGGCCGACACGATGAAAGCGGACGACCGGGCGATCGGCAGAGGTACGAGGTGGCGCACCGCCATCGCCGCACTCGGCATGCTGCCGATCCTGATTCTGCTGGCGGTCGGCTTCCAGTTCATCAACCCGCGCTTTTTCACCCAAACCAATCTGCTGATCGTCATGCAGCAATCGTCGATCAACATCGTGCTGGCAGCCGGCATGACCTTCGTCATCCTGACCGGCGGCATCGACCTGTCCGTCGGCTCGATCCTTGCCGCCTCGGCGATGGTGGCGGTGATGGTGTCGCTGGTGCCCGATTGGGGACTGCTGGGCGTGCCGGCGGCCATTCTCGTCGGGCTCGGCTTCGGCATCATCAACGGGCTGCTGATCGCCTATATCAAGCTGCCGCCTTTCATCGTCACGCTGGGGTCGCTGACCGCCGTGCGCGGCGTCGCCCGCCTGCTTGGCCAGGACACTACGGTGTTCAACGCGGACCTGCCGTTCGACTTCATCGGCAACGGTTCGCTGTTCGGCATTCCGTGGCTGGTAATCATCGCGCTGGCGGTGGTGGTGCTGTCCTGGCTGGTGCTCAAGCGCACCGTGCTCGGCACCTGGATCTACGCCGTCGGTGGTAACGCCGAGGCCGCCAGGCTGACCGGCATCAAAGTGCCGCTGGTGCTGCTCTTCGTCTATGGCGTTTCCGGCCTTCTGGCCGGGCTTGGCGGCGCTATGTCGGCGGCCCGGCTCTATGCCGCCAACGGGCTGCAGCTCGGCCAGTCCTACGAACTCGACGCCATTGCCGCGGTCATCCTCGGCGGCACCAGTTTCGTCGGCGGCGTCGGCTCGATCTGGGGCACGCTGATCGGCGGCCTGATCATCGCCGTGCTGTCCAACGGGCTCATCCTCGCCGGCGTTTCGGACATCTGGCAGTACATCATCAAGGGATTGGTCATCATCGTGGCGGTCGCCCTCGACCGTTACCGGCTCCAGGCAGGAGCAAGAACGTGATGGCCCTTAGTCGCCGGCATCCAACGAGCCGGTTTCATGTGTAACGCACCGTGAGAGGCGCGGGGCATCAGGAGGAAAATAAAACAATGAAGACCATCGCTAAACTGCTCTGCGGCGTAGCCTTTGCGGCCGCCGTCATCGCGCCGGCATCAGCCAAGGACCTGAACAAGGTCGGCATCTCGGTCGGCCTGCTCGGCAACCCGTTCTTCGTCGCCACCATCAAGGGCATCGAGGACGCGGCCAAGAAGATCAATCCGAATGTGCAGGTGACCTCGGTATCGGCCGACTACGACCTCAACAAGCAGGTTTCGCAGGTCGATTCCTTCATCGCCGCCGGCGTCGACGTCATCATGCTCAACGCCGTCGATGCCAAGGCGATCGCGCCGGCGGTCAAGAAGGCACAGGCGGCCGGCATCGTCGTTGCCGCCTTCGACGTTTCGGCGCCGGGCGCCGACGTCACCGTGATGACCAACAACGTCAAGGCCGGCGAAGAGGCGTGCCAGTATCTGGTCGATCATACCGGCGGCAAGGGCGACTACGTCATCCTCAACGGCCCGGCCTCGTCATCGATCCTGGAGCGGGTCAAGGGCTGCAAGGACGTGCTGGCAAAACACCCCGACATCAAGATCCTTTCCGACGACCAGAACGCCGAAGGCTCGCGTGACGGCGGCTTGAAAGTGTTCCAGTCGCTGCTGACCCGTTTCGACAAGATCGACGCGGTCTTCGCCATCAACGATCCGACGGCGATCGGCGCCCAGCTTGCGGCCAAGCAGCTCAACCGCTCGGAGTTCATCTTCACCGCGGTCGACGGCGCGCCCGATATCGAGAAGGAACTCGCTTCCGGCACGTCGATGATCAAAGCCTCGGCCTCGCAGGATCCCTATGTGATGGCCGGCCAGTCGCTGACGATGGCGGCTGACCTGCTTGCCGGCAAGAAGCCGGCCGAGCCGACGGTACTGCTCGACCCGAAGCTGATCACGGCCGACAATTTGAAGGATTACAAGGGCTGGACCGCAGCTCGCTAAGCCTCCCAAGCCTGGTGGGGGGGGGGGGGGCGGGCCCCCCCCGATTTTTTAGGGAATGATTTACAAAAAAACAAATGGTGAGTGGGGGGCGGCACCAAGGAAGCTGAGATATTAAAAAAAAACACCCCACCCCCCAACAAGGCAAAAGCTGAAGT